>CAYTIS010000144.1:0-1628 GCA_964438035.1 uncultured Slackia sp. | reverse complement strand
ACCATCTTGTGGGTGAAATAGATCGCATCAGCCAAAAGCCCTTGCGCTTCGTATAAGTCGCACAAGGCAGCACCGAGAAAGCCTTCTTTGAGCATCTTGTTCGCGCACTCTGTCCGAAAGATTGCGTCGCTCATGCACCAGTGGGCTTTTTCGGCAAGGCTAAACTGCTTCATCTAAGCCCCTACTAACTGCATCCCGGCATTCCAGCCGAAGCTCACGGCTCCGACAAGCACGCTGATCACTACCGCCACAAGCGCAAGGCAAAGAGCCAAAATGAGCGCCCCTGCTGCGCAACTCAAAAACTTCTTCATGCTTCGTCCTTCCTAAATTGCCGAATATCTCGGATCGCGCTCAGAGGGAGGCATCACCTCATAGGCTTTGACGAGTGCTCGCCTCCTGAGCGTCATCATGCCGTCCCAGCTGTACCCCATCTCAACACAGGTCTCTTCCCAGGACTTGCCCGCCAGGTAATACAACCTCAGCGCGGTTCCGCAAGCCTCATCGTCAATCTTGAGCAGCGCCTCATGTGCCCGTTGCTGCTCTTCGAGATAGCTCACAAGCTCCGTGCAGTAGCTCGCGATGAGACCCTGGAGCTTTTCGACCGCATCCATCACCGGATCCCCTGCATTGCTTCCTGATACTCGCTCTGCGTAGTCGATGCCCTTGAGGCCTATGTCTCGTTGCGCCTCGATCTCGATCTGAAGCACCCTCACGCGCTGAGCAAGTGAGCGGACGTGTTCTAACCACCTGGCCGCTTGCTCGCGCTGATAGTGTTCGTATTCCTCAGAGTACAAGCGCCGCCACCTTAGTTCCGAGCGTCCAAAAAAAGCCCCAAAAGCCGAAAAGGAAGCAGCTTAATGCGCAGATGAGGATCCAGAACAGCGAAAGGAGGATCCACCTACAAAGAAACCCCATCACGCTTCCTCCCTCTCGTACTCATAGCCCCTGCACTCGTTTAGAACCTTCTTCTGGATGATGTCTTGCGTCAGGTCATTCACGCCGTAATAGGCGACCATGTTCGCCACTGCCAGGATCACGTCCACGCATTCCTCGATAATCCTGTGCTGGTTGCCTGACGAGTGCAGCCGCCCGTATTCGACTGCCGAGAAAACCTCTGCGGCCTCTTCCAGGATTTTTCGCGCCTGCTCTCTTGGGCTTGGAGTGGTCTTTAGCGTCGGAATCTTCCCGATGTTTATGCTCATTTCTTCTCCCACCAGTATTGGCAGCGCGTCCGTACTTCTTGCAGCCACTCAATCGGCTTCGGCCTGCAACCGTTGATGACGCACATCCCATCGACCACTCGCCAACACCTTGCGCAATCGCTACGGCACCCGCTTCGATTCGTCGGCTTTTTCACGTGATAGTCGGTCATGCGTAGTCCTCATATTCGCAGCCTGGGAGGTATTCCTCCGTAAAGTCTCCCTCTATGCGGCACCAGGCCCACCCACAACCGCAAGGACAAGCCCAGCCGTGAGTGCATGTGCCACAGCCGGGGTTCTCGCGTTGAAGCGCCTCTAGCAGCTCATCTTGCTTGGCGCAGAAGGCATCCCATGCAACCGATGGGTCATCGATGGAACTTCTCATGCCCGCCTCAGCTCCGTTCCTGTCTGCTTGTCCGTGATCACCCA
>CAYTIS010000143.1:0-1664 GCA_964438035.1 uncultured Slackia sp. | reverse complement strand
AACGAAGCAGGGCAGCTGGTAGGAGCGCCCTCCCTTGCTGCTGACAGCGATTTCGTGCCGGGCTATGGCAGCTTTGTGCTGGAGCTGGACGACGCAGTTGAGCTGCCGAGCGGGAGCAAGGATGTAGCCATTGCCGTTGTGGGACACACGACGCAGGAGTATGTGTTTGCCGCCGGGCAGGAGCGGGTCGATCTGGCTGAGCTGCAGGAGGCGTGGGAGCGTGTCTTGGAGAGTGTGTTTCCCTATCGCGATCCGGCCGCTACGGAGCTTTCCCCGATAGAGGCCCTAAGCTGGACCGAGCGCACCCCTCGTGCCCGCGACAAAGAAGCCTGGACTACCGCATTCGAGATAACTGATGCCGACGCAGCGTGCGCCGCAGCAGCCGAGAGGAGTGCCGCTGGCGCAGGTACTCACCAGCAGGCAAGCAGGGTTTGTGCTGGTGAGGGCCAGAGCTTTGATGAGGATGGCAGCGGGAGTGCGGTGGCCAGCGAGGCCGGTACTGCTCCCTTCACTAGCGCGTTCGGTGCGGTCGGAGCGGTCGGGGGGATTGGCAAGCCGCGCGTGATTATCCCCGTGTTTCCGGGTACCAACTGCGAGTATGACTCGGCGGCCGCGTTTGAGCGGGCCGGGGCGCAGGTGGAGGTGCTGGTCATCAATAACCTCACGCCGAGTGCCGTGGGCGAAAGCGTCGAGGCGCTTGCCCGCGCCATCCGCCGCAGTCAGATTGTGATGCTGCCGGGCGGCTTTTCCGGCGGCGATGAGCCTGACGGGTCGGCCAAGTTCATCACGGCCTTTTTCCGTGCACCTGAGGTCACTGAGGCCGTGAGCGATTTGATGCACAACCGCGACGGGTTGATGCTGGGCATTTGCAATGGCTTTCAGGCGCTGGTCAAGCTGGGCCTGGTGCCCTTTGGCGAGATTCGGCTTATGGATGAGACCTGCCCTACCCTCACCTTCAACACGATTGGCCGCCACCAAAGCGGGCTGGTGCGCACGCGTGTGGCCTCGAGCCTGTCGCCCTGGCTGGCGCGCTGCGAGGTGGGCGAGGTGCACACGGTGGCCGTGAGCCACGGCGAGGGGCGGTTTGTCGCTAACGACGGGCTGCTTGCATGGATGAAGATGGGCGGCCAGATTGCCACCCAGTATGTGGATGAGCAGGGCCGACCTTCGGCCGGGCTGGGTGTGAACCCCAACGGCAGCGTGCTGGCGATCGAGGGCATTACCAGCCCCGATGGGCGCATCCTGGGCAAGATGGGCCACAGCGAACGCGCCGGCGAGGGCCTGTATCGCAACATCCCCGGCATCGCCCACCAGCCCCTCTTCGAATCCGGCGTGGACTACTTTAGGCTGTAGCGCTTCGGTGCAGGGTCGTGACGGGTTGAGGAACGTGAAGGCTGTTCGCTTCTCTTGGGAGATCTCTTAAGGAAGTGAACGTGTCTTCACTTCCTTTAAGATGGAGTTAAAGGAAGTGAAATGAGTTTCGCTTCCTTTAGAAGTGCCGTCAAGGCAGCGAAGGCGCTATACTCCTCTCAGATCTGAGAGGAGGGGGATAGATGACAGACGATCAGAGTGGGCGGCAGTGTCCCAGCTCTGAACAAACCGAGGATGGGCAATGGCCGAGCCTTGGGTATGAGGAGCTGCCGTGGCAGGTGGATTATGACAAC
>CAYTIS010000142.1:0-1696 GCA_964438035.1 uncultured Slackia sp. | reverse complement strand
TCCCCTTTCGCTTTTGCACCTGGAAGCGCGTGTAAATAAGTTCTCCTGTTCATGCCCACGACGCAGATACCACACCTTCACAACAAGCAGCTCTGTTTTCTCTATAGAGCTATACGCAGCAGCATGTTGCTTGTCCCTTCCATTCGGTCATAATGTGGTGGGTCTATTTGGGCTAAGCGTGCTGCAAAATGGCAGAAAGGAAAACAGGGAATGAGTAAGATCTTGTACGTCTACGGACGTGAGGTGCTCGACTCTCGTGGTAACCCCACAGTAGAGGCCGAGGTTGTTCTTGAGGATGGTGCCTGCGGGCGCGCAATGGTTCCCTCGGGTGCATCAACTGGTGCCTTTGAAGCGGTTGAACTGCGCGATGGCGATAAGAGCCGCTATGTAGGCAAGGGTGTCACCAAGGCCGTTGACCACGTTAATGGCGAGTGTGCTGATGCGGTTATTGGGCTCGATGCCAGCGACCAGCGCGGCGTCGATGCGGCGCTTATTGCTGCGGATGGCACCACAAACAAGGGTAATCTTGGTGCTAATGCCATCCTTGGTGTCTCACTTGCAACCGCCCGTGCTGCTGCTATGTCAGCTGGTTTGGATCTGTACGAGTACCTTGGTGGCGTAAATGGTCACACCCTTCCCACCCCCATGATGAACATTCTTAACGGAGGTGTTCACGCTGACAATAACGTGGACTTCCAAGAGTTCATGATTATGCCCGTTGGTGCCCCCAGCTTTACCGAGGGTCTTCGCTGGTGTGCGGAGGTCTACCACACTCTTAAGAGTGTTTTGAAGGAGGCGGGTCACGCAACAGGCGTTGGCGATGAAGGTGGCTTTGCCCCGGATCTAGCCACAAACGAAGAGCCGCTGCAGTACATCATGCAGGCGATTGAGGCTGCTGGTTATACGCCCGGCGATGACTTCATGATTGCCATGGATCCCGCTACCACCGAGTGCTACGACGCCGAGCGCGGTGTCTATGTGCTTGAAGGTGAAGGCCGTGAGTTCACCTCCGACCAGATGATCGATTACTGGGAGACCCTCGTTAACAAGTATCCCATCATCTCCATTGAGGACGGTCTGGCAGAAGAAGATTGGGATGGCTGGGTGAAGCTTACTCAGCGCATTGGTGACAAGGTTCAACTGGTAGGCGACGACCTCTTTGTTACCAACACCGAGCGCCTCAAGAAGGGTATCGAGCTGGGTGCTGCCAACGCCATTCTCGTGAAGGTGAACCAAATTGGCTCGCTCACTGAATCGCTTGAGGCAATCGAGATGGCTAAGAAGGCTGGCTATGCCTGCATCGTGTCTCACCGCTCAGGCGAAACTGAGGACACCACCATCGCTGACATTGCTGTCGCAATCAATGCCGGACAAATTAAGACGGGTGCTCCTTGCCGCTCCGACCGTATCGCAAAGTACAACCAGCTCATCCGCATCGAGGATACTCTGGCCGACTCTGCCGAATATGCCGGACGGGACGCCTTCTACAACGTAAAGTAGTGCATCTGTAAAGTAGTGCATCTGCGCGAGTGACTCGGCAGCGCAGTTGGTACCGATATCCCCCAGCCGCACGGTTGGGGGATATTCTTATGATTCCATACGACCGCCCGCCTACTGTAGCCCTGCACAGTCGCTCGCCTGCTATACCCCAATGGGATGCAATGGGACGCGCCCTATTCCTCCTGTGTGTTCTGAG
>CAYTIS010000141.1:0-1851 GCA_964438035.1 uncultured Slackia sp. | reverse complement strand
TTCGATGCGCCCTGCAACACCCATCACTCTACCGCAAGCATCTTGAGATGCGACGGTCGGTGCGGCAGGGCACCGCACGGAGGCTAGTCGTCTAGGTCTTCTGCGCTGGACTTGATACCAAGCACTGCGTCGGATTCCGCCAGGCTATCCATCTCCACGATATCTTTAAGGGCCTTATTCATCTGATTGGTGCGGGTTCCAAGCAACTCATCAACGGTCTTGCCCGCAGTGTTGAGCTGATTTCTAGCCTTTAGCAGCACCTCATGATACTTACCAAACTGCGCTTTGACGGCGGAGAGAACCTTTTGAATCTCATCGGCACGCTTTTGGATCGCAACAGTCTGAAAGCCCATCTGTATGCTATTGAGCAGAGCAGCCATGGTGGAGGGCCCTGCGATATTTACGCGGTAGTCGCGCTGCAGGCGCTCAAGCAGTCCAGGCCTATCAACCACCTCGGCATAAAGCCCCTCGAAGGGCAAAAACAAAATGCCAAATGCAGTGGTATGTGGCGGGTCGACGTATTTCTCGTGGATATCCTTTGCCTCACCCTTAAGGCGAGTCTCAAGTTCCTTCCATGCCGAATCGATTAAAGCACCGTCCCCGCTATCTTGCGCGTCACGCAGCTTTTCATAGGTATCCGCCGGGAACTTAGAATCAATCGGCAGCCATGTGGTCTCGCCATCCTCACCAGGCAGCTTCACAGCAAACTCCACGCGCCTGCCACTACCCGGCACGGTCTCGACATTTTCCTCATACTGACTAGGCGCTAGGATGTCCTTCAAAATGGCCGCCAGCTGAACCTCTCCCACAATGCCGCGCGTCTTAACATTGGAAAGCACTTTTTTGAGACCGCCAACATCGGAGGCCAGGCTCTGCATCTCACCCAGCCCACGTCCAACCTCGGAGAGCTGCTTGTTCACAAGCTCAAACGACTTTGTGATGCGCTCGTTTAGGGTGGCCTGCAGCTTCTCGTCAACAACCTCGCGCATCTTGTCTAGCTGCGTGGTGTTCTCAGCCCTGAAGCCTTTGAGCTGCGAGTCGAGCGTGGTACGAATCTCAGCCAAGCGCTCGTTGGACTCGCGCAGGCGCTCAGACATATCTTTTTGCTGGTTGGTCAAGGACTCCTGCTGAGTTTTGATGGATGTACTGAGCTTGTCGTCGACTATATTGCGAATGGTTTCTAAACGAATATCAACAGTCTCTTGCGTATGGACGAGTTGGTTTTGCATCCTTTCCATGTCTTTTTCGGCGTTTTGCAACCAGTTTTCCATACGCTGATAGGCCAGCTGTGATTCAGGGGAATTTTGGGAGTCGGAGAGCTTGCGCTTGAGCCCCAAAACCATAACGAGCAGCACGATCACCAAAATCACGCATACAACAACTAGAGCGATCGCTATAGGCAAAAGATCCAAGGCTCCTCCTAGCTTAGACAGCTGGCCTGACGGAATACTTCCACAACAGCCTCACTTACAGACTCAGTACCACCCACAATATAACCAACGAGTCATCAAACTCATCACCACATATTTTCGTTTAGGCTTAAAGTCTTGCTCGCAATGAAAGAAAACCGCCCCGCGCGATGGCGGAGCGGCAATACGATTCGATGGAGCGGCGGACGGGACTCGAACCCGCAACAATCAGCTTGGAAGGCTGAGGCTCTACCAATTGAACTACCGCCGCTTAATAGCACGGGCGTCCCGTGCAGCTCGTTCATTCTAGGTAATCCAGGATTCAAACGCAACGCCAACACCGCTCGCAGCGGATTTTGGCTCGGGCAAAGAGAGCGGGCCAGAAAACTCCGGCCCGTCGTTTGCTGGTCGGGGTGACAGGATTTGAACCTGCGACCCTCTG
>CAYTIS010000140.1:0-1864 GCA_964438035.1 uncultured Slackia sp. | reverse complement strand
CGATAACGCTGGCGGGAACGAGCATGTTTCGAAGAAACGTGCTGACATGTTTCAGAATGATGCCAATCAAAAGCATGATGGCAACCCAGCCAAGTGCGACGAGCGTGCTCACCGACGATCACCTCCCGCCCTTTGAGTGTCTCCTTTTGTGCACCCTCCAGGGTCACGTTCAAGGACATAGAGATGGGAGCTATGCATGGTGCTTCCTTTCTGTTTGGACACGTGTGGCGACAGGCACCCTGGATAGATAGAGGCTTGCTGAGCCACACCAGAAAAACTGCGCAAGAAGAGTAACGCAGCTTTACATTGCGAACAAGTACTCCAGCGTGAAAGAGCGAAGATTCACACCGCCCCTAACCCCAGCCCCTAACCTCAAGTCTTCCTCGCCCAAACCGCAGTCGCACCACAGCAGCCCCAGATGCCTGCTGACCTGCCTTTATATGACCATAAACATTCAATGATATTGCCTAGAGCAGGACCCCTAACGCACTATCGGGGTGCTCCTAAGAGCCCCGAAAGGAGCGCTCAAGCGCATCACGCGCGCACCACGCTTGCCTATCCAATGGCTCCAAGGCTCTGCGGTTGATACTCTCCTCCTTTCGTCAAAAAGCTCACTCCAGCTGCAGAACATCTCGCCCACATTCAGCAACACGCCGCTATGGTGGTTGCCCCCAAAAGGCCGTACCTGACCTGCTTATTTTTTTTGAGGAGAACCGCCCTGTGAACAACACGTAATGGAGGAATTGTGAATATCGCCCAGCTTGAATACTTCGTGCATACGGTGGATTTCGGCAGCTTTTCAGCAGCGGCCCGCAATCTCTTCGTCACCCCTCAAGCGGTGTCCAAAGCAATAGGCGAGCTTCAGCAAGAAATTGGCACTCCCCTCATCCAGACCGAAAGCCACAAAGCCCGCCCGACAGAGTTTGGCCAGACGTTCTACCTCTTGGCCCTCGATGTGCTGGAAAGCGTCGAGCGCTGCAAGACAGCCGCCCTCGCTCACGCCCCCTCGTGCTCCGAATGCGAGCAGATCACGTTGGCGGTTTCGGTCGCGCCGCCGCGCAGCTGCTTTTTTACCGAGCAGAGCTTCGAGCGGTTCCGCCAAGAGTTTTCTCACGTGAACCTTGATCTCATCTTCAGCTCCGCCGAAGCCTGCCTGACTGCAGTGGAAGAGGGTCTGGCCGATATGGCTGTTGTGCCGGGGACCGCC
The DNA here is from genome assembly GCA_964438035.1 of uncultured Slackia sp. Taxonomy (GTDB): domain Bacteria; phylum Actinomycetota; class Coriobacteriia; order Coriobacteriales; family Eggerthellaceae; genus Slackia. Next base: position 657 of record CAYTIS010000140.1, on the reverse strand, counting down.
GAGAAAATCGGGCTGCAATCCCGCAGGCTCTTCTCCTTTGCGGCCCAGGTAGCCTTTGCTCCCAACCACCCGCTTGCGCAGCGCGAAACGATCTCACTTGAAGATCTGGCCCTGTGCACCATCGCCATGCCGTATGACATCCGCCACGCCCTTCCCAAAATAACTAGGGCGTTTGCTGATGCTGGTCTTCGCCCTCGCCTCAAGGCTATCGCTCCCAACGGCGAGGCCGCCTTTCTCGAATCGGGCGGTGCCATCTTCGTCGCCAACCACCAGTCCATAGCTCCTGCGGTCCCTCATGCCGTCGTCAAGACAATATCTGCAACCAAGGGCGTCATCATCACAATGCACCTCGTTGAGCGCGCAGGCAGCACCTCCGCCTTGGCCCACAACCTCGCTCTCTACCTATCTATTCAAGGAGAACGCATAAAACGAGGTCTCCCTGAATCCCCCGAAAACCATATGCTCCCTGATTCGTTCGCCGTATCGAAAGGTATCCTTGGGCTAGATCGTTAGCGGCGTTTCATGTATCCCTGAATCGAAGCTGACGATGGTCATGTCATACTAAAAAACAGGCCCGGACGATGCCGGACCTGTCAGACTTTCGTGGCGGAGAGCTGGGGATTCGAACCCCAGATACGCTTGTGGCGTATACTCGCT
>CAYTIS010000139.1:0-1951 GCA_964438035.1 uncultured Slackia sp. | reverse complement strand
CTCATGGTGTTGCCCAACATCATCATGGTGCTCTTGTTGTCGGGTATGATTTATCGCGAGACGAAACACTTTGTCTACGACAACAACATCGACGAACGCGTCGAAGATGACATGCCTATCTACGAATCCAAGTAGCGCAACGGCTTTCATACGGCTTCAGGCCGCACGCTCGTGATCAAAACGCCTCCCGGTTCTCAAGGACCGGGAGGCGTTGTTTTATGGGAGAGTAAGCACTGCTTAAAGATGGGGCTTTGTGCGTTTTTAGACGTGCTCTCAGTATTGAGTACCTTTGGGCTCGCTTACTTGAATCCTCGAACGATTCGTTTGGTGGGGCGGTGGGTGGCCGGTTCGCGAAAGTCAAGCTCCATCTGGTGGTCGCTGCGGACATCGTTGGCCTTTTTGGGCTCGATTGAATCAATCTGCCAGGCGACGGCCTCGTTGCCGTAGGTGGTGAGCATGTGCATGCGCGCGTCGTGCATGTTCTGTTTGGAGCCGAGGCGGTGTGAGCTTGTGAATTCGAAGATTCCGACGGTTTGATTGGAACCACGGGGCGAGCGATAGTGCGCGATGTACACAGGCATGCCTTCTCCTATTTCAACAAAAGCTCGCGGGCAATTTCGAGGTCGCTTTTGACCGCAGGGTACTCATCACCGCGATGTTGCCGCGTTTCGGCACCCTTGGCAAGCAACAGCACAACCGACGGCTCTTGTGTGGCCTCATCCACTGCGCGCCGAATGGCTTCTTCTCGGTCGCAGATAATTTTAAAGGCAGCTCCCTCAGGGGCGTTGCGGGCAAGTTCGGCACAAATATCTTCCACCCGTTCATAGGCGGGATCTTCTTCAGTGAAAATCATGAGGTCAGAGTAGGTACCAGCTATCTGGGGTAGCTCGCGACGGCGCTCCGGGGCTTTGTTGCCAGGCGCTCCGAAGACCGAGATGATTCTGCGATCGGGGTACTCGGTCTTGACTGAGCGGAAGAGCGTTTCAAAGGACAGCTGGTTGTGCGCGTAATCCACGATGGCCATGATATTCCCATCGGGCGAGGAAACCACTTCCATACGTCCGGGCACACGCAGATGTTCGAGGCCGGCAGCAATCGAGGAAAAGCTAATGCCTGCCACGCGCGCCATAGCGATGGCGGCAAGAGCGTTGTTCACATTGAACAACCCGGCCATACCGAGATTGATGCGAATTGTTGTTGGGTTACTTGCTTCGCCCGACTCACGTTCGTGCCGCTCCGTCAAATCGAACTCCACGCGACCGATCTGAGCGTGCAAGTTGGAGGCGCAGTAGTGAGCTTCGGGGCGGTTGACGCCAAAGGTAATGACGTGCTCACTTTGTTGCGCGGCATCCGCTACCCGCTGCTCGAGCTCGGAATTGAGGTTGATCACGGCTATCTTGGACTGCTCGAAAATCTTGAGCTTGGAGTCGAAATAATCCTCAAAATTCTCGTGTTCAAGAGGGGATATGTGATCGCGGCCAATATTGAGAAAACAGCCCACCGTAAGCGAAAGACCTAAGGTGCGATCGTAGTGCAGCGCCTGGCTGGACACCTCCATAATCATCGTCTCGCGTCCCGCTCGCACGGTGTTGGAGAGGTGTCGCCACAAATCGGGTGCCTCGGGCGTGGTATTGTGGCTTTCGAAGTGCTCCACTCCATCATCAGTATCAATCGAACCCAGAATTGAAGGCCTGCGCCCATCGGCCTCAAAGATGGATTTGAGCATATAGGTGACGGTGGATTTACCCTTGGTACCCGTAACCCCAAAGATGGTTAGCTGCTCATCGGGATGGCCGTAGACCTGAGCGCTTACGTAGGCCATGGCCTGACGCACATCATCCACCACCAAGGCGGGCACTCCTGGGGCTGTCTGGGTCAGTTCGTCTGCGAGTTCACGCCCGCACAGATAGGCTACCGCACCCGCCGACACTGCGTCAGTCAAATACGAAGA
>CAYTIS010000138.1:0-2010 GCA_964438035.1 uncultured Slackia sp. | reverse complement strand
TCAGGTTTGCGGCAGGCCTCGGCTTGTTCGCCAAGGCGAGCGAGAGAGCATGCGTGGGATACAATCGCGTGCGTCTTGCCTGTCTGAGGACCTCCAAGCCAGCAATTTGACTCGCTGAAATATTCAATGTCGCAGAGCATAGGACCTCCTGGTCTGGGTGCTCGCATGAAGGCGAGAGAGGGCCAAAGAGTGAGACATTTGGCATAGGGTTGTGCAATCGAGCGAATGTGCGTCTCCTCTGCAGCCTCAATTGAGCTTGCTGGGTTGCCTTGGTACATTGCGCGCGAAAGCCGCAAGGCGGCCCGAATCCGAGGACTTTGGGGGATCGGACATCGGGCCGCCTCTTGGATGGGCGTTCAGCGTAAGAGAAGGAGGCAAGCGCCCATCCAAGAAAGGCCCGCTGTACTCCCGCAGCTCAAGGGGGGTGCTGCGGGAGTACGGAAAGGGGAGAGAAGTGGCAGGTACTATCGGCATAAACCCGGGCGGCGTTTTATAACGCGCTGCATGTCGCAGAGCTAGTGCATACCGTCTTTCGCGCCCTCGCCTGATATACCTGCGGTGGATTTTTCTCTGCGCGGCACAAGCGGCATCGAGAGAGCCTTGCTGGGGCAGACCTCAACGCAGGCTCGGCATTTGGTGCACTCTGACCACGGTGATCCCAATTCAGGATGGCGCGGGTTTATACCCACTTCGCACACCTGAGCGCAGCGTCCGCAAGTGCCACCATGTGATTCGATGCAGCGCTTATCGTTGATGTGCGGCCTAAAGGTGCGATTGAGTTTTCCAATCAGGCTCATGAGTGAAGAGAGAGGGCAGATATGGCTGCACCACTTTCTGAAGAACACCACCCCGGCGATAAGCAGCACGGGTATGACGATAACCGACCAGGTGACATCGCCCGATCCGAACAAGTTGATCAGTACGAATACCAACGCGAAGCTCAGACCAATGGGGCATACCAGACAAAATACGGGGAACCCAAAGATGGCGGCGGAAAGCAGTGCGCTGCCAAGCACCAGATGGCGCGAGTTTGACGGCCGACAATCAGATGAGCAGGCTGCCTTTGCATGCCCACAAGACGTGCGAAGCAAGAGCTTTTCTTTTTCGCTGAGTTCAATCCTGTTCTCAGTGGATCCTGCAGGTGATTCTTGCGCCTCAGCACTCTGTGCGGGTTCATTGTGGGCGCCCTCGGATGCCTCCTGCACACTGCCTGCGTCGTCGGTAGCAGCTTTTGTCTGCTTTGCAAAGGCTTCGCGCAGCTTGCTTACCACTGGCACAGGACATACCCATCCGCAGAAGGCTCGACCAAATATGATGATGGCTACTACGGCCAGCACAAGCGATATGACGGCTCGCGGAACAATGGTCTTGCTGGCAAGCATCGTGCCCAAGGCACCCAAGGGACACAGGATAGAAATGCTTTCCCATCCCAAGGCTGACAGGTTGCCAAATCCGGTGTGCGCGACATAGCCTATGCCTGCTATCGCCACAATGCTTACGGGGATGATTGCTCTCAGTCTTTTAGCATTCATAATCGGTCTTCCCCTTATGCGTCTTGGGTGGTGGCCTCTACGATGATGGCGCGTGAGGTTGCTCCTTCAATGACGGAGCCTTGCAGTGATACACAGGAGTTTTGGCACGCACCACATCCGTTGCATTTTTCGGTATCGACTACGGGACGACTGTAGTCGTCGAGCGTAATGGCTTCATAGGGACATGCGTCATAGCAGAACCGGCAACCGTTGTAGCGGCTGTATGACAGGCACCAATCTTGAATGATGCGCGCCTTGCCCAAAATGGTCGTTTCGGCCTGCGCATCATCCTCCAAACGCAGCGCCTGGGTGGGACACATCTCCACACAGCGAGGTTTGCCCTCATTGCTTTCGGCGCAGAAGTCGCACCAGCCTACGTCAAAATTGGCCACGGGCGTGCGCGCCTCCAGAATGCCATTCTCAATATGGGCAGGCGTAAGCGCCTTGCGCGGGCAGGCCTCAATGCATCGTTCGCAGC
>CAYTIS010000137.1:0-2081 GCA_964438035.1 uncultured Slackia sp. | reverse complement strand
CCTGCGACCCCTTGACCCCCAGTCAAGTGCGCTACCAAACTGCGCCACAACCCGGTGCGTTGCTTCCGCAAACGCGGGGAACTATACTACCACCACCCGTGGAAAAATCAAGGTCCACCGCCAATTTTTTTATGAACCTCCTGGCCGGGGCCGGCCGGGGCGACGATGCGACCGCGATGATACCGACCACCTGTGCCGCCTGTCTGCCTGTCCCGTCGCTTGTCGCGAGCAAGGAGAATAAGGGATCGAAACGGTAACAGGGTGGATGAGGGCATCCAAATTGGGTTATCCTGCCGCCTGTAGCAAAAGCGAAACATAAGGAAGGGCCGTGGCGACACACGAAGAGGACGAATCAGCTGGGGGAGGCACGCCCATCCTTCGGGAGCACCAGATCCTCGTGCCTCCCGTAAGCGTGCCTCTGGTATCAACCGCCATAGCTCCCGCCTCCAGCACAGCAACCCAGCTCGCTTCGCCCGCACTCCTGCGCCTGCCTCCCGTGCGTCTCGGTTCTGCTGCGCCTCAACCCTGTATTCTTGTGGTACATGCCTCAGTGGGTTCGGGTCATCGCAGTGCGGCTCTGGCCGTGGCTGACGCTCTTGAGCAAAGGGCTGCTTGGTGCGACCCTCGTCTTCCCATGGGCGCCAACATCCAGGTGCTCGATATTCTCGACTTTGGTCGCATTCGATTTGATGGCGATAAGGCCGCTGCTGCCTTCACCGGTCCCGCGCGGTCTCTCTACGACATCAACTGGCGCTTCATGCTCACCGGCAGGCTGCTGTGGGGCGGGGGAAGTGCTTGGTCGCGTGTGATGTTCAAGAGGTTCACCGAGCATGTGGCTGCCTGCCATCCCTTGGCTGTGGTCTGCACGCATATCACGGCTGCCAACGCGGCGGTGGGTGCCCGCATGATTACGCGCCAGAGCTTTCCCATCGTGTGCGTGCCCACCGACTATGAGGTGGAGGGCTGGTGGCCGCATCGGGCGTGCGACCTGTTCTGCGTGGCCACCGATTCTATGGCAGAGACCTTGCGCAGCCGCCGCGTTCCTGAGACTCGCATGCGTCTTACGGGCATCCCCGTGCGCCGTCCCTCAGGCCCCAAGCCCGACCGGTCCCTTGTTCGTGCACGCTTTGGCCTGCCCCAGGACAAGGCCGTGGTTCTCGTCATGGCTGGTGCGCGCCTGCCCCAGCCCTATGTACACCTGCGGGCCACCATGGATCAGACCCTGCCCTATCTGCGGGGACTTTCGGACATGCACTTCGTTATGCTGCCGGGTTGTGATGAGGACTATGCAGCTCACTTACATCGCCTCAAAAACGACCTGGCCATGGAGAATATGAGCGTACTGCGCTATGTGGATGACATGCCCGCTCTCATGGCTGCAAGTGATCTCGCCATCTGCAAGTCGGGCGGCCTTACTGTCACGGAATGTCTGTGTGCCCGCCTGCCCATGGTGCTCTTGGGTCGGGCCTATGGACAGGAGAGGGTGAACACGGCGCTTCTCACCTCAATTGGGGCGAGTATGCACGCCACCACGCCGCGCCAGCTTCTGCTCATTCTGCGTCACCTTCAGGCCAACCCCGCAAGCATTCAGGGCATGCTCGTGAACGGGGAGGCCCTGCGCAGGCCGCAGGCTGCTCATGAGATCGCATCGGCCACCCTCGATCTGATTGGGCGCAACTGTACGAGCCGGCCTCGTTTCGTGCAGTTCTACTGGGGCGACAAGCCCGCTCACGCTCGCTAGTTCATCGGGTCTGTCCATACCTGATGACGCCCGAGTCAATCTCAAGGCCTGATAATTCGTCATACCCATACGATGCGACGCCAGGACGCACGTCCCACAGCTCCATAGAGGGTGCATCCATGGGTCCCGAAGCCGTCAACTGCGAATAGCGCCGCTGTGACTGTGGGGCCATTCGCAAAGCCGGGTAGGAACCTGCACATAACAAATCTGCACAAAGCAAAGGGTCAGTCAGACAATAAAAAAGCCGAACACCCTTGCTTCCAAAGGTGTTCGACTAATTCTCCTATGGTGGAGCCTAGGGGGATCGAACCCCTGACCTCATGGCTGCCAGCCATGCGCT
>CAYTIS010000136.1:0-2082 GCA_964438035.1 uncultured Slackia sp. | reverse complement strand
GAGAAGTTCAGCGTGCAGCGCCTGATCGGCGCACCTCCGGGATACGTAGGTTATGACGAGGGAGGCCAGCTAACCGAGGCCGTGCGTCGGCGCCCCTACTGCGTGATTCTGCTCGACGAGATGGAAAAGGCGCACCCGGATGTGTTCAACGTGCTGCTTCAGGTGCTTGATGACGGGCGGCTGACTGACGGGCAAGGGCGCGTGGTGAGCTTCAAGAACGCCGTGGTTATCATGACTTCCAATGTGGGTAGCCAGTCCATCAGCGAGTTTGGCCGCCAGCACGAGGGCGAGAGCATGGGCAAGATGATGGAGGACATGCTTTCTGGCGACATGACCACAGCTGCCAAGAAACTCGCCGAGCTGCAAGCTCAGGTGCAAGAGGCTCTGCGTGCTACGTTTAGGCCGGAGTTCTTGAACCGCATTGACGACGTGATTACTTTTAACCCGCTCACGTCCACCGAGATGGAGCCCATTGTGGAGCTGCAGCTCAAGGACGTGCGCAAGCGCCTAGCAGATCGTCGCATTCAGCTGGAGGTGCTGCCCGCTGCGGTATCGCAGTTGGCCATTGACGGTTTTGATCCGGTGTATGGTGCGCGTCCGCTCAAGCGGCTGGTGCAGCGCGAGGTAGTGGATCGCATAGCCAACGAGATGATCGCGGGCCGCGTGATGGAGGGCGCCAAGGTAATCATCGACATGGATCTGATGGAGGGCTACACCTGCGTCATTAAACCGCCCCAGGCGGTGACCGTATCCGAGGAGTCCTCGCCTGAGGGTGTCTACGAGGTGCCGGAAGAGTAGGGTTTTGAGCAGTAACCGTCCCGCTCCTGTTTTGCAGGGACGGGACGGTTTTGGGTAGTGGTGTTTCGAGTGCAGGACTCGCGGCTCTTTGTGCGTTTGGAGGAAGATTAGAGGAAGGAGGCCAGATCGTCTTCTTCGTCAGCGGTGTCACCCTCTTCTTCGAAGGCACCCCAGGCTTTGGAGTCGGCGAAGGCAATGAAGGTCTCCGGGTCAAGCTCCATGCGGAGTCGATCTTCGGCAAAGGCGGCACGGAAAAAGCCCTCGAAGGCTTCTTTCACTGCGTCATTTACCGGGGAGGAAAACCACAGCCAGGCACGCTTGGGGCCGTTGAACTCGTCGAAGTCAGCCCCAAGACCGGCATCCACGTAGCGCCCGTCTTCATTGAAGCGCAGGAGGTAGCCGTCGATGGCGAAGTGCCCCGTGAAAATCGCTCGGGTTACTGCGTCCTCAACATGGTCGTCTGTTTCGTTGAAGCGCTCCAAAAACGTTATCTGGACATCTTCCGACGTGATGCCGGTTGCAAACCGGCCAGCTTGTGGTATGGGCACCGCTCCTCCGTCCTTCGGTGGATTCATGTACGAAAGCTTACTCGAATGGGATGGGATGGGCGGGCTGCCTTTCCTCAAAAACGAGAGATTGGGCAGTCCGCCCTTGGAGCGCTAGGCCATCTGGGCTTCGTAGCCTTCTTCCACGACGGCCGCTATCAGAGTTTCGTCGGATACGTCCTGCGAAAGCTCGACGACAGCGCTTTTGCTCTCCAGGTCCACCGTGGCTTTAGCCACGCCCGCTACACCTTCCAGCGCCTTGGTGACATGCCTGACGCAGTTACCGCACATCATGCCTTCTACCTGTAGTTTCTTCTCCATGGTTGGCCCCTTTCCTTGAGGTTCGGTTACGTTTCCGCTGCTCGTCGCCGAGGCAGACGAAAGCTTCCTGTCGTTAAGTGTCCTAGCGCCTTGTGCTTTCACGTCAGCTTGCACAGTCGCATTGGCCCTCGCCCCGCCCTGCGCTTCTGCTGAGAGTTGCGTGAAGTGGGGTTTCCAGCCGCGCAGGCGCAGGGCGTTGCTCACCACGCAGATTGAGCTGAGACTCATGGCCGCTGCTGCAATCATCGGGTTGAGGTCGATGCCCGCCCAGCTCAGGGCACCTGCAGCCACGGGGATGCAGATGGCGTTGTAGAACAGCGCCCAGAACAGGTTCTGCTTGATGGTGCGCATGGTGGCGCGGGAGAGCTGGATGGCGGCGGGCACGTCCAGCACATCGCTTCTCATGAGCACCACGTCG
>CAYTIS010000135.1:0-2087 GCA_964438035.1 uncultured Slackia sp. | reverse complement strand
AAGCTCTTCCGCTAAGAAGCGCGCCAGATCAGTAGGATCTTCTTCATCGAAAACCGAAGCGTGGGTGAGGGTGGCCGCCGCACCACTTACGGCCTCATCCACAGCACGCACCACCTCGGCAGGGGTGGCCTGAGGGTGCTCGGAAAGATAGGCTAGCAGCTGCTCGGCGATGGCCGCATGACTGGCGCGATGCCACTGGGTTTGGGCAAGCAGGGCCGCATAGCCCATCCCCACCTGGCTAAAGCGAGCGCACAGGGCCAGAAAGGCGCGCTCAATGCGCAGGCGCTCGCGCTCCTGAGGAGTCAAAAGTGACGCAGGCAAAGCGGCGGGGGCCTGCGGAGCCGAAGCTGTGCCCTGCGCATCCTCAATGCGCGGGGCGGGGGCAGCAGCAAGACGGCGGGCCACCTCCTGCTCATCCATGTGAAGGCGATTGGCTAAGTAGGCCACGTATTCCTGAGCCAGCACCGAGCGCTTGATGGGAGCCAACAGGGCAAGCGCCTGGGGCAAAGCACGACTGCGATCGCTAAAATCATCCAAATTGTGGCGCGCCAGAGTGCGGTCAATCGCGTAGCGGATGAGGGGAGTAGCCTGATTCAGCAAGTCTTGGAGCGCCTGAGCACCGCGTTGCTGGACAAAATCGGCGGGGTCAAGCCCCTCAGGCAGGGTCACCGCAAACAACTCCACCTGGGTGCGCCCGGCCTCGGGCAGCATGCTCTCATCCAAAAAGCGCGCAGCCCTATCGGCGGCGCGCTGACCAGCCTCATCGCCATCAAAGAGGTAAACGATGCGGCGCTTGGCATGACGCGAAAGGGAACGCAGGTGGGCAACAGTGAGCGCGGTGCCCAGCGTTGCCACGGCATTGTGCACGCCCGCCTCATGCAGCACAATCACGTCGGTATAGCCCTCCACCACCACCGCCACGCCCGTTGCGGCCATGGCAGCCTTGGCCATATCCAAGCCAAAGAGCACCTCCGACTTGTGAAACAGGGGGGTTTCCTGGGAGTTGAGGTATTTGGGCTGGCCCTGACTCACCACGCGCCCGCCAAAGGCGATGGTGACACCCTCACTGTCACGGATGGGAAACATGATGCGGTCGAAAAAACGGTCACGCAGCCGTCCATCGCGCTGGGAGGGCACGGCCACGTTGGCATCGATGAGGTCTTGGGTGGCAAATCCCTGATCAAGCAGGTGGCTCACCAAGGCATTGCGACCCGGCGCATAGCCTAAGTTCCAGCGCTTGGGCACCTGACCACCCAGACCGCGCCCGGCAAGATAGGCCCGCGCCTGATCGGCACCCGGGCCGCGCCCGCGCGTGAGCTGGGTGTGAAAGAAGGCGGCCGCCGCTTCGCACACTTCCTTGAGCTGGGCCTTTTTACCGCGCGTAGCGCGCTCGCGGGGATCTTCCGTTATTTCGATACCGGCCCGGCGGGCCAGTTCGCGCACAGCATCAAGAAAGCTCACATCATCAAGCTTCATGATGAAGCTGTAGATGTCGCCGCCTTCCCCGCAGCCAAAGCAATGCCACAGCTGACTGGTGGGATCGATCTTGAAGGAGGGGGTTTTTTCGGTGTGAAAGGGGCAGCAGCCCCAAAAGTCGCGTCCGCGCTGGCGCAGCACCACACGCTCGCCCGCAATGGCTACCAGATCGCTTGCCTCGCGCACACGGCGCACATCGTCCTCGGAAATGCCGGGCATGCCACTCCCCTCATAGTTCTTATTGCAGCCCTAAAGGTTCTCCCGTACCCAGCGGATATTCTCCTTGACCGTGGCGATGAGTTGATCCACGGAGTCGAACTTCATCATAGGTCGCAAACGACGCACCGGCTCCACCTCCACCGTATCGCCGTAGATCTGGCCCTCAAAGCCCAAAAGGTGCACCTCATAGGAAGCCGTGGCCTCAGCGAAGGTGGGAGCGGGCCCCACGCTCATGGCAGCCTTGTAGCGCCGGCCATCCACCCTGGCCCAGGCCGCGTAAACCCCCTGACCCAGCACCTGGAGTATGGGAGGCAGGCTCAAGTTTGCCGTGGCAAATCCCATGTCGGTGCCCTCGCCACGACCCTTTTCGACCCTGCCCTCAAAGGAGTAGG
>CAYTIS010000134.1:1951-2196 GCA_964438035.1 uncultured Slackia sp. | reverse complement strand
ATCCTCTACTACACCGGCAAAACCCACAAGATTGGTGAGGTGCACGAAGGTGCTGCCACCATGGACTGGATGGTGCAGGAGCAGGAGCGCGGCGTGACCATCACCTCGGCTGCTACCACCTGCTACTGGAGCTATCCCGGTGGCGAGGCCAAGGGCAAGCCTTACCGTTTCCAGATTATCGACACCCCCGGTCACGTAGACTTCACCGCCGAGGTGGAGCGTTCGCTGCGCGTATTGGATGGCGC
>CAYTIS010000134.1:0-1941 GCA_964438035.1 uncultured Slackia sp. | reverse complement strand
GGTGATGCCGTTGCTGGCGTGCAGCCCCAGTCTGAGACCGTGTGGCGTCAGGCCGAGCGCTATGGCGTACCTCGCATTGCCTTCATTAATAAGTACGACCGCGTGGGTGCTGACTTCTTCAACGCAATCCAGACCATGCGCGACCGCTTGGGGGCCAACGCCGTGGCCGCCCAGCTGCCCATGGGTGCCGAGGACGGCTTCTGGGGTGTGGTTGACCTGGTGAGCATGACCGCCTGGGACTTCAAGGCTGACGACAAGGGCATGACCTATCCCGAGGCCATGGATGCCATTCCCGCCGAGTTTGAGGCCGATGCTAAGAAGTATCGTCAAGAGCTCGTGGATGCCGCCGCCGACTGTGACGATGAGCTGATGGAGAAGGTTCTCATGGACGAGGAATTCTCCGTCGAAGAGCTGAAGGCTGCCCTGCGCAAGGGCGTCATCGCCTGCAAGGTTAACCCGGTGTTTGTGGGCTCGGCCTACAAAAACAAGGGCGTGCAGGAGCTGCTTGACGCCGTGGTGGACTACATGCCTTCCCCGCTGGATGTGCCCCCCATCAAGGGCGTGCTGCCCGACACCGATGAGGAGGACGAGCGTCCCAGCGACCCCAAGGCCCCGTTTGCGGCCCTGGCCTTCAAGATTATGACCGATCCCTTTGTGGGCAAGCTCACCTATCTGCGTGTTTACTCCGGTACTCTCGACGCCGGCTCTTACGTGATCAACGCCACCAAGGACAAGAAGGAGCGCATTGGTCGTTTGCTCCAGATGCACGCCAACCAGCGCGTGGATGTGGATAAGTGCTCTGCCGGTGACATTGTGGCTGTGGTGGGTCTTAAAGACACCACCACGGGTGATTCGCTGTGCGACGAGGCCAAGCCCATCATCCTGGAGTCCATGCAGTTTGCCGATCCTGTGATCGACATCGCGGTGGAGCCCAAGACCAAGGCCGAGCAGGACAAGATGATGGTGGCCCTGCAAAAGCTTGCTGAGGAAGACCCCACCTTCCGCGTGTCCACGAATCACGAGACCGGTCAGACCATCATTGCCGGCATGGGCGAGCTGCACCTGGAGATTATCATCGACCGATTGCTGCGCGAGTTTAAGGTGGAGGCCAACGTGGGCAAGCCCCAGGTGGCTTACCGCGAACGTCCGGGCCACGAGGTTTTGAACGCCGAGGGCAAGTTTGTGCGCCAGTCGGGTGGTCGTGGTCAGTATGGACACGCGATCATCAACATGTATCCGCAAGAGCCCGGCGCTGGCTATGCGTTCGAGAACAAGATTGTGGGCGGTGTGGTGCCCAAGGAATACATCCCGGCCGTCGACAAGGGCATCCAGGAGGCACTCAACTCCGGCGTGCTGGCGGGCTATCCCGTGGAAGATGTGCGCGTGGAACTGATCGATGGCTCCTATCACGAGGTGGACTCCTCTGAGGCTGCCTTCAAGATTGCGGGTTCCATGGCAATCAAGGATGCGCTGCGCAAGTCCAACCCCGTCATCCTCGAGCCAATGATGGCTGTGGAGGTGGAAACTCCCGAGGAGTATATGGGCTTTGTCATGGGCGACATCCCCAGCCGTCGCGGTCTTATTCAGGGCCAGGAAAAGCGCGGCAATGCATCTGTCATCAGTGCCAAGGTTCCGCTGAGCCAGATGTTCGGCTATGCAACCGACCTTCGTTCGGGCACCCAGGGGCGCGCGAGCTACACCATGCAGTTCGACTCCTATGAGCCGGTTCCTAAGAACGTGGCGGAAGAGATTATCAGCAAGGCCGGCGGAAAGAACGCCTAACGGCACCGCCCTTTATTTGGAGGAAATCAATTGGCTACTCAGAAGATTCGCATCCGCCTGAAGGGCTATGACCATGAGATCGTGGATCAGTCCACCAAGCTCATCGTCGATACCGCCCAAAAGACCGGTGCCAAGGTCTGCGGACCTATCCCTCTGCCC
>CAYTIS010000133.1:0-2210 GCA_964438035.1 uncultured Slackia sp. | reverse complement strand
TCGCTGATAAAAAGGGCGTTTTCAATAAACTTGAGTCCGCGACCCGCCAACCATAGTTCCAGCACATCACGCTCGCGCCGTGAGATGTCATACGTCTGCACAAATGCGTCAAGCGGGTTTGTCATATCAGCGTCAGGATCGGACGCTGCCCCAGCATCTGTCTTGGTGCCCTCATCCGATGCTTCTTGCTCCTGCCCTTCCGCACCTGTTGTGTCAGACATCAACGGGGCGTTTGCAGACTGTTTTTGAACGCCGATAGCGTGCGCCCCAAGGGAGAGGGCCTGCTGCGTATCGTCGGTATCTGCTGCAGCGTTTGCGGCTATAAGCGTAGTGACCCTGCGCGCATCATCAGAGGAGGAGTCGCACCCGTCCTCTTCAAGCTCAACATCGAGCATAAGAGAGCCTTCGCTGAAGGCAAAACCAACCGCCACCAAAATCAGCATCAAAGTCACAAGCAGAAAAGCCTGGGAATATTCTTCAAAAATAGGATATATGCCCTGGCCCAATGTGCTGCCCATACATTCGGCAATCCATCCAATGGCAAACACATGATGCGGCTGTACAGGGGTCTTTTTTGCCAAAAGCGCCAAAACCGTCCACATCATGACCTCGGCCACAATATCAACGCAGAACACGAGTGATGCATTGATGCCAATGGGGAATGTGAGCAGCAGCGCGATGGCAGCAAACGCAAACATGAGAACCTTGTAGAGGATGGATGGATCGATGTTGCGTTGCACGATGAGCGCACTGGCGATGAAAAACAGGGATGCTCCAAAGGAAACAAGGAGCGAAAGAGGGGTTATTGCGTCGGAAAAGCTAGCGAATGAGGGAGCAAGCGTTCCGAGCGAATTGACAACGAAGAAGGTAATGGCAAGCCCAATGAGGGTACGGGCGGGCAACGCGGCTGCCACAATTTCGACCACGGTACGATCATTGTTGGAAGCATGGCTTTCATCAGCGGGTACTTTTTCCGTATGAGGAACACCTTTGTCCGTCTTTGACCTTGGCAGCAATATGAGGGAAAGCATGGGCAAAAGCGAAAACAGCACACTCGAAACGACAGCCTCGCAGGACAGAATGCCCCAACTTATCAGTGCAGCAATACTGATCGAAGATCCTGAAAGTATGATAATTGCTCGTGGTGTCAGACGAACGAAGATATCAAACCACGCCATAATCAAAATAATGGCGAACATTCCTGAAAGGATAAGACCTGCCGCGCACACAAGGGGTATAAGAGAGGCGGGAGGAAAGGTACACAGGAACGATCCCAGTGCTACCAGAAAGGCCGAGAGGGCTACTATGCGGGTTTTCCCGGCAATGGAGGGAAAACGTCGAGAGAGCAGAAGGCTTGCAAGACAGACGACAAGTCCCGGCAGCATGGATATGGGGGCGGTCTGAATGGCGCTGAGGCTATCAAATATGGGAGCAATCAAAAGGATAACAGCCCATGCGCACATACAGGCATAACCAATCGCATAGCGCGCCTGCGTCGGTATGATATCGATGGTACGGAAATCCCTCATATGCCCTCCCGAAGGGCGATTATGACATAAGTGCCAAGGATTACATTTTAGGCCCCGCTCTTTACCTTGTTCGAAGGTTGATTTCATCACATTTTGTCTCAAATTCAACCATAAGGGTTGATACGTACGCGCAGCGAGCGAACTAGACTACGGCGCTGTAGCAGAAGGAAAGCTACCGAGTAAAAAAGCTCAAGACAGATTGTGAAAGCCACCAAACTGTTGCGAGCGACCTAAGCGGGTTGGCAAACCCGAAAACAGGGAGGATGACGATGACCACCGAAAGCAAAGGATTCACCCGTCGCAACTTTCTTACCGGCGCTGCCGTAGCGAGTGCCGCCGTTGCTGGCATGGCCGGACTTGCCGGATGCTCTCCGAGCACTGTGAGCTCCGACAGCGATGACAGCTCAAGCTCATCTTCGGGCAACACCACGGTAGGCTACGACGGCACCGGTACCATGCCGTGGTTGGAGGATGCTCCAACAATCGAGGAGTCTTCCATCTCTGAGACCATCGACACCGATGTTGTTGTGGTTGGCCTTGGCTGCGCGGGCGTGCCGGCGGCTCGTGCGGCTGTTGAGGCGGGCGCCAGCGTTGTGTGCCTTGAGACCTCATCAAGCCTGAACAGTGCCGCTTCCGACATGGCAATTTTTGGCGGCGAGACTCAGGCCACCTGGGGACGCG
>CAYTIS010000132.1:0-2302 GCA_964438035.1 uncultured Slackia sp. | reverse complement strand
CTTGGCGTCTACCTTGTAGTGGCATTGGCCGAAGAGGTCGTCCAAGCTTCCTGCACCTTCCAAGCCTCCTTTCCTGTCCGGCGAGGGTCATTCTACTCCACTTTCTCCCACTTACTAGTAAAAATCCCCCACTGCAGACTAATTTTCCTCCACGCGAAAACAGGCCCCAAGGGTGGCCGCAAACGAAAGCCCAGGTCGGTTTTCTAGATTAGGCAGGCTCAAAAAGAGAGACACAAGATATAGTACCAGACGGCATTTTTCAGCTTTGGAGGAAATATGTTGTATGTGTGTGAATGCCTTTGAGCGCAGTCTAGGAGTGCGTCTCAGGATCAGCAGGGCGGCTTTCGCACGCCTTTCAAGAGATGGATGAGCCCTTGCTCCTGATGGCCGCGCGCACTCCTGCGAAAGAGTGGCGAGGGATACGCAGGCACCCTTACTTCCTGCGCTGGGCGCGGGGGTGAGCGGCGAGGTACTCCTCGCGGATATGGGCACGGCTTACGTGAGTGTACACCTGCGTGGTGGAAATGTCGGAGTGGCCCAGAATTTCTTGGATGGTGCGCAGATCCGCGCCGCCCTCCAGCATATGGGTGGCAAAGCTGTGGCGCAGGGTGTGGGGATGCAGGCCCTCCAGCCCTACGGCCTCGCCTGCCGTGCGCACCGTCTTATACACGCCCTGGCGCGTTACCCGCACCCCCCGATTGTTGAGAAAGACCGCCGCAGAACTGCCCTTCCCCCGCACCAGCAAGGAGGGGCGTGCGTGGGCCACATAGGCTTTGAGCGCCATCTCGGCCATACCGCCCAGGGGCACGGCACGCTCGCGGTTGCCCTTGCCCACCACGCGCAGCAGGCCCTCGTCAAAAAAGATGTCAGAGAGCTCAAGGGCTACCAGCTCGCTCACGCGCAGCCCACAGCCATAGAGAAGCTCAAGGATGCTCCGGTCGCGCAGGCCATGATGATCGGATTTGAAGGGTTGCGAGAGCAAAGCTTCGGCCTGCCCTACGCTCAACACATCAGGCAGATGCCGCTGCTGCTTAGGGCCAGCCACATTACGGGCAGGATTGGCAGCAGTCAACTCCTCTTGAACCAAGAAGCGGTGGAAGGATCGCACGGCCCCGAGATGCTGGTTAGTGCTGCTGGGCGCATAGCCGCGCTCGCTCAGGTCGGCCAGGTAGCCTTCCACCGCCTCCACATCCACCTCATCGATGCGAAAGATGCCCCGTTCAACGAGGTAGCCCAGGTAATCGTTCAGATTATGGCGATAGGTACGAACGGTCAAACGCGACAATCCGCGCTCCACGGCCAGATACGAGAGAAATTCTTCCTGCAGGGCCAGCAGAGCCGCCCCCCCTTCGGGGTCGGGATGTCTTCTGCCTTCCTTCTGACCCACGACAGTTATCGTGCTGAGCGAGCTGCGCGCGCCGCGCCCACAAAGGCGGCAAACAAGGGATGAGGGCGCGTGGGACGGCTCTTGAACTCGGGGTGGGCCTGGGTGGCGACAAACCAGAGGTGGTCAGGCAGCTCCACCATCTCCACCAGGCGGTTGTCGGGCGAGGTGCCACTGATCACCAGGCCAGCCTCCTGCAAGAGGCGGCGGTAGGCATTGGATACCTCGTAGCGGTGGCGGTGGCGCTCATAGACCACCTCTTCGTCATAAATCATGCGGGCCAGTGAGTCACGCTCAAGGCGGCAGGGACAGGCACCCAGACGCATGGTGCCGCCCTTATCGTCCACATCAATCTGATCGGGCATGAGAGATATAACCTGGTGGGTGGCCTGTGGGTCAAATTCGGAGGAGGTGGCACCCTCAAGATGGGCCACCGCGCGGGCAAACTCGCAGACCGCCGCCTGCAACCCCAGACAGATGCCAAAAAACGGCACGTCATGCGTGCGGGCATAGCGCACGGCGGCAATCTTGCCCTCAAAGGCGCGCTGACCAAAGCCGCCCGGCACCAAGATGCCATCCATATGGCCCAAAAGCTCCTCGGCCGTGACATCACTCACCTGCTCGGCATCAATAAGGTGGATGTGTACGTGCACTCCGTGGGCCACGCCCGCATGGTGCAAAGCCTCGTTGATAGACAGGTAGGCATCGGGCAGGCTCACGTACTTGCCCACCACGGCCACGTCCACCTCATCCTCGCGATTGCGCTCGGCGTTCAAGAAGTCCTGGAGAGGCTCAAGATTGATGGCGGGAGCAGCAAGTCCCAGCTTGCTCAAAACCTTGGCATCAAAGCCCTGATCGTGCAGTCCAAGCGGCACCGCATAGATACTGGGCAGATCCACGCAGGCCAGCACGTCGTCA
>CAYTIS010000131.1:0-2318 GCA_964438035.1 uncultured Slackia sp. | reverse complement strand
GCTGATCCGCGGGGAACTCAACGTCAACAACAGGGCCGACGATACGCACGATGCGCCCCGTACCGCCCTTGCTGGCATCGAGCTCCGCTTTGGTAAGCATTCTCTCGTCAGCCATTTAATCCTCCAAAGCAGCGGCGCCGCCCACGATCTCATTGATCTCGGTGGTGATGGCGCCTTGACGTACACGGTTGTACAGCCGCGACAATGTTTCCACGATTTCATTCGCGTTCTCAGTAGCCGAATGCATAGCCGTGCGGCGCGCGGCCTGCTCGCCAGCAGCGGAATCAATCAGCGCATGATAGATCGACGTGCGCAGATAGGCTGGCAAAAGACGCTGGAGCACAGCATGCGGCTTAGGCTCAAACTCAAGCGATGCAGAAGCGATTGTGGCAGGGCGATCAGCTGCCCCTGAAGAGGAGTCATCCGCAAGCGCTGTAACAGCCTCAGTATCAATGGGCAGGATGACCTCTTTGCGGAGCACCTGTTCAGCGGCATTCTTGGCGTGGTTATACACCAGCACCACCTCATCAACACGAGCCTCTTCATATGCCTTGATGGCATAATCAGCAATCTGTCTTGCCTCGTCAAAGGTGGGATCAGCAGAAAGGTCCACAAACTCAAGAACCGGCACAATCTTGCGGTACTTGAAAAACCCGATAGCCTTTTTGCCGCAGGCGATGACATCGACTTCAATTCCCTGCGCCTTCTTCGCACGAATCATCTTTTCGACCGTACGCAAGACATTGGAATTGAATCCTCCGGCAAGACCGCGATCGGAAACCACCGCCACCACCAGAATACGCCTCACGTCCTCGCGCTTTTCCAAGAGGGGACTCTCTATGTCCTGCACGCGCTCCGCAACGCCTTGCAGCATCTCGGTCATGGACTCAGCGTAGGGCGTGGCGGCATAGATTCGCTCGGTGGCGTGCTTCACCTTGGCACCCGCGACCATCTCCATGGTGCGCGTAATCTGCTTGGTCGAGGTGATCGACTTGATGCGCTTGTCTATGTCGTGCAGGTTAGGCATGTTTGGCCTTCCTTACGCCGCGAATTGCTTCTTGAAAGCTTCGATGGCACCGTTAAGAGCCTCTTCGCTTTCTGGCGTGAACTTCGCATCGTCGTGAATCTTCTTCAATACATCGGCATGCCTGGTATGCAGGTAGTCGAGCAGTTCGCTGCGGAAACGAACCGTGTCGGCAACTTCGACATCATCCAGATAGCCATGTGCTCCGGCATAGATGGCAACGGCCTCCTCTTCAAAGGAAAATGGCACGTAGCGATCCTGCTTCAAAAGCTCGGTCATGCGAGCGCCACGGTTGAGCTGGTCTTGCGTGGATTTGTCCAGGTCGGAACCAAACTGGGTGAAGGCCTTAAGCTCGCGATAGGAAGCCAAATCAAGGCGCAGAGTACCGGAAACGGACTTCACGGCCTTGGTCTGGGCAGAGCCACCCACGCGTGAAACCGAAATGCCCACGTCAACGGCAGGACGCTGTCCCTGGAAGAACAGATCGGTCTGCAGATAAATCTGGCCATCGGTGATGGAGATCACGTTGGTGGGGATGTAAGCAGACACGTCACCCGCCTGGGTCTCAATAATAGGCAAGGCCGTCATTGAGCCGGAGCCGTACTCGTCTGACATCTTGACGGCACGCTCCAGCAGGCGCGAATGCAGATAGAAGATGTCGCCCGGATAGGCCTCGCGTCCCGGCGGACGGCGCAGGGTAAGCGACATCTGGCGATACGCGACGGCCTGCTTGGACAGGTCATCGTAGATGATGAGAACGTGGCGGCCACGGTTTTCGGGGCCGGCCGGCTTACCGTCTTCGCCGGTGTAGACAAAGTACTCGCCCATGGCGGCACCGGCCATCGGAGCGATATATTGCAACGGAGCGCTGTCAGCAGCAGTGGCGGAGACAATGATGGTCTTCTCCATAACCCCGTGCTTTTCAAAGGTCTCCATGATGCCCGCCACCGTGGAAGCCTTCTGACCTACAGCAACGTAGATGCAGATGACGTCGGTGTCCTTTTGGTTGATGATGGCATCAACCGCAATGGCGGTCTTGCCGGTTTGGCGGTCTCCAATGATGAGCTCGCGCTGACCGCGACCGATGGGAATCATCGTATCAACGGCAATGATGCCGGTCTGCATGGGCTCATGCACAGGCTTTCGGCTGATAACGCCGGGAGCCTTAAACTCTACGGGGCGCATACCCTCGGTGGCAACAGGGCCTTTGCCATCAATCGGCATGCCCAGCGGGTTCACGACGCGGCCCAGCAGACCCTTGCCCGAAGGCACTTCCATAATCTTGCCGGTGGTG
>CAYTIS010000130.1:0-2329 GCA_964438035.1 uncultured Slackia sp. | reverse complement strand
GCTTCCCGCGCGTAAATCCACCCACGCCCCAAATACTGAACCTGTGGCAATGGATATGAATTTGTTCCACGGCTCGGCATGAATGCCACGGGTGGCACCACGCTTCTCGTTAAACGATATGTTGTTCTGCACCCAATGACGGTCGGGGATGCCAAAGGCGCACAGCTTCTCGCGCTGCCAGTTCTCCTTAAACCAACCACGAGCATCACCGTGAACGGCAAGATCTATCACCTTGAGGCCGGGGATGCCGGTCTCGGTCACCTTGAGTTGCTTTTCGTATTCGATGGGCACGGCATGTTCCTCCTACTGCCCCTGGATTGCGTACTTGGCCTCGGTGGCAGCCTTTACGGGGCGCCACCAGTTCTCGTGGCCGCGATACCACGCAATGGTTTTTTTCAAGCCAGATTCGAAGTCGGTGTGCTGGGGCTGCCAGCCAAGTTCTGTCCTCAGCTTGGTGCTATCAATGGCATAGCGGCGATCGTGACCGGGTCTGTCCCTCACCCAGTCGAAGTCGTCCTCGTCCCTGCCCATGGCACGCAGAATGGCACGCAGTACATCGATGTTGCTTTTCTCACCATCAGCGCCAATGAGATAGGTCTCACCGATACGACCGTGCAGCAGAATCTCCCACACAGCAGAGGAATGATCCTCTGTGTGAATCCAATCGCGAACGTTGAGTCCGTCGCCATAGAGCTTCGGGCGCTGCCCATCTAAGATGTTGGTGATCTGCCGGGGAATGAACTTTTCCACGTGCTGGTAGGGGCCGTAGTTGTTGGAACAGTTCGATATCGTGGCGCGCACGCCATAGGTTCTCACCCAGGCACGCACGAGCATGTCGCTTGCCGCCTTGGTGGAGCTATAAGGACTTGAGGGACGGTAGGGCGTTTCTTCTGTGAAGCGAGCAGGATCGTCAAGCGCAAGGTCGCCATAAACCTCATCAGTGGAAACATGATGAAAGCGAATATCGTATTTCCGGCATATCTCCAGCAGATGAAAGGTACCCTCGACATTGGTTTTAAGGAAGGGCTCGGGGTTTGCAATGGAGTTGTCGTTGTGAGACTCGGCTGCAAAATGCACGATCGCATCGTGGCCAGAAACCAGGCGGTTTAGCAGCCTAACGTCGCAGATGTCGCCCACCACAAGCTCCACTCGGTCCTTAGGCAGTCCCGCGATGTTTTCGGGGTTGCCTGCATAGGTGAGCTTGTCAAGCACTGTCACGTGCACGCCGGGGCAAGTATCCACCACGTAGCGCACAAAGTTGCTGCCGATGAAGCCGCAGCCTCCGGTGACGATAATATTTTGAAACCCTGCCACAGCTAGCCCTCTCGTATGATCAGGCCATCGGCGACCTTGCGCAGGTGTGCGCCATAGACCGACTTGCCGTAGCAGCTGGCAGCTTTGAGTAGCTCATGTGTGCCAATCCAGCCATTTTCGTAGGCAATTTCTTCGGGTACGCACACGGGCAAATCCTGCGCTCGCTCCACGACACGCACAAACTCACTGGCTTCGTAAAGACTTTCCATAGTGCCGGTATCAAGCCAGGCAAAGCCGCGCCCAAGAGTGACAACCGAAAGACTTCCGTCTTCCAAATACATACGATTTAAGTCAGTGATTTCCAGCTCGCCCCTTGCCGAGGGTTTGACGTTTTTTGCCATCTCGCAGACGCGTGAGTCGTAGAAATACAGACCCGTAACGGCATAGGAGCTCTTTGGGTGCGCAGGCTTCTCCTCGATAGAAACGGCGCGGCCCTCGTTGTCAAACTCCACAACGCCAAAGCGCTCAGGGTCGTCGACGTGATAGCCAAACACGGTTGCTCCGCTATTGCGCTCTGCGCGCTCAACTGCCTCACGCAGACGCTTTTTTAGCCCGTTGCCATGAAAAATATTGTCACCCAGCACAAGTGCGCAGGGCTTTCCTGCAATCCACTCCTCGCCAATGATGAAGGCCTGGGCAAGGCCATCCGGGGAGGGCTGCTCGGCGTAGGAGAGGTTTAAGCCAAAACGAGAACCATCGCCCAACAATCGCCTAAAGTTTGGTACATCACTGGGCGTAGAGATAACGAGAATGTCTTGTATACCCGCCATCATCAGAACGGAAAGCGGATAGTAGACCATTGGTTTGTCATATACCGGAAGCAGCTGCTTGCTCGTAACACTCGTCAGTGGGTAAAGACGAGTGCCGCTCCCTCCCGCAAGGATAATTCCCCTCATCGCCTCGCCTCTCTTCTTCCAGCGCGGTTGCCGGCAAATCTCGCCACACAATCAACGGCAAATGCCAACAGCTCCGAAATGTTTCCTTCTTTGAGGAGCGTTGCCGCTACGTCTTTTGC
>CAYTIS010000129.1:0-2340 GCA_964438035.1 uncultured Slackia sp. | reverse complement strand
TGAGGCCGTCCCTCATTGACCGCAACGCCGCCAACATCAAAGGCAAGGGTGTGGCCTACTCACTCAATGCCCTAAAACGCGACCTGGTGAGATACTACGCGAAACACGGCGCAGAGGGGTATGTGCTTCTTGTTGACTTCAAAAACTATTTCGCCTCGATTGACCATAGCGTGGTGCGAAACATGCTTGGAAGTGCCATAAAAGACCCTGGCGCAAAAAGGCTCGCGCTCGAATTCCTTGAAGTGCAAGGAAAGCGCGGGCTAGGGTTGGGAAGCGAGCCAAATCAAATCGAAGCCGTCTCACTGCCGAACCTGCTTGATCATTACATCACTGAGATGCTAGGAGTGGAAGCATATGGGCGCTATATGGACGACCTGTACGTATTGCATCCCGACAAGCGCCATCTGAGGGTGTGCCTTTCACGCATTCTAAGCAAGTGCAAGACGCTAGGAATCATGGTCAATCTGCGAAAGACCCGCACAGTCAAGCTCTCACGAGGGTTTGTCTTTCTCAAAAAGCGCATCTCCTTTGGCGATAGCGGAAAGGTGGTGATGCGCCCAGGGCGAGCGTCAATCACCAGGGAGCGTCGAAAGCTCACGAAGTTTCGCAAATTCGTGGAAGCCGGTGAAATGACGATGGAGGATGTTGTTGCATCCTACCAATCCTGGCGGGGATCACTAGTGGGTCTTTCGGCTTTTCGCACGAGACTTTCGATGGACGTAATATTCAAGGAGCTTTTCTCACTCGCTTAACAAGAATTCATGTAAGCAGCCCCGCAAGGGGCTTTTTTAATGTGAAAGGAGAATCATGGAAGAAAACGCAACAATCGCAGCCGCACTCGCTGAGATCAACGCATTAAAGCAGCTCTTAGCGAGAACCGACTATCAAGCCTTGAAACATTTCGAGGGCGCTTTAAGCGATAGCGAGTACAGCGAGACCAAAACGCAGCGCCAAGCGTGGCGCGACAAAATCAATGAGCTGGAAGCTCAGATTGCGTCTATTGAAGCAACAGAAAACGTCGAGGGGTAAATCCTGTCGCGTCAGCCGTGATGTGGGGGAGGGGGGTGAATCTCAATGAGCGATCAAATAGTAACAATGCTCATCGTGCAAGTTGTGATGCTGGTCATCACCGGTGTTGCGGGCTGGTTTGGCGGCAAAGTTAAAGGCATGAAGACAGAGCGCGATGAGACTGCAGAGAAAACTAAGAAGGAACGCGATTACGTCCGGGCAATTGCCCGGCTTTTGCTGTACTACCGCTTGAAAGACCTTCATCGACTCTACGTTGTCGGAGGTCAGCCAATATCATCTGGCGACAAGCATGAGGTCGAGGATATTTACAAGTATTACCACGACATTCTCGGCGGGAATGGAGAAGCCACCCGCATGTACAGAGCCATTATCGAGTTAAAAACAATTTAAGGAGGCAACCATGAAAGACTGGATCATCGCAGCAGGTATTCGAGCCATTAAAACCGCCGCACAGGCGATCTTGGGCGTTGTGGGCGCAGGAGTGTATCTGGGCGACGTTCAGTGGGTGCTCGCTGGCAGTGCCGCTCTTCTGGCGGCTATCGTGTCGCTGCTCACAAGCGTTGCGGGTATCCCAGAAGCGAATGACGGCGCGTCGCTGTTTAGCACCATCAAGGCAACTGACGAAGAGGAGGCAGAGTAATGGACACATTAGAACTCGATGAAATGATCAGCGAAGAAGAACTCGCAGCTGAACTCGCCGCCCAGGAAGAGGGCGCAGAGGTCGAGTACGACGAACCCGTGGGGGAGGAGGAGTAATGACTGTCACGATCATTGAGACCAATCTAACATTCAAGTCCATGAGCACTCGATCAGCCACAAATAGGCTGATCCTGCATCACGCAGCAGCCACTTCATGCACGGCTGAAAACATTCATTCATGGCATCTTGCAAACGGCTGGTCTGGTGCGGGCTATCACTTCCTGGTACGCAAGGACGCTACTATCTATCGCTTGCGCCCTGAGAAGTACGTAGGCGCTCATGCATCAGGTGCTAATAGCGACTCAATCGGTATCTGCTTTGAGGGTAATTTTGTAA
Source organism: uncultured Slackia sp. (assembly GCA_964438035.1). Taxonomy (GTDB): domain Bacteria; phylum Actinomycetota; class Coriobacteriia; order Coriobacteriales; family Eggerthellaceae; genus Slackia. The sequence continues at coordinate 276 of CAYTIS010000129.1, read as the reverse complement.
ACGAAACCATGAGTGACGCACAGGCAGCAGCAGGTGCGGAGCTTGTGAGCTACCTGCTGGATAAGTACGGTATCTCAAAGGTACAAAAGCACAGCGACGTAAGTGCGACCGCCTGCCCTGGGACTAATTTTCCATTTGACACAATAGCGAGCGGCGGGACGAGCACGAGTGCGTCTACTTCAAGCAGCTCTAGCACGTCAGGCACATCAAGCTCGAGCAGTTCGTCTAGCAGCTCACTCAGCGCAGGGACTAAGGTCACCCTCTCGAATGTGGCTC
>CAYTIS010000128.1:0-2379 GCA_964438035.1 uncultured Slackia sp. | reverse complement strand
GCGCGCCAGGAGCTTCAGCGGCATCGAAGACACCTGAGGTATCTGCCGCCTCATCCTGTTCGGACGCGGTTGTGCTGGAATCTGAGGAGTCGCTGTCGGAGGAATCGCTCAGGTCGGCTGCAGAGGCGTTCAGGGCATCGTCGCTGGCCACGATGTGCGTGGTGCCGCCGTTCAGGTAGAGCTTTTCGGCTTCGTAGCCTTCGTAGCATGAAAGCACATCCACCTCACCGTCATCCATGGTGAACACGGTTTCCGCGTGGAAGGCGTCGTCACCTGCGGTGACCGTCATATACCCACCTGCAATCAGCATCTCCAGATCGGAGTGGAAGGCATCATCGGAAGCCTCTACGTTCAAGGTTCCGCCGGCCACGCGCAGGTAGGTGACGGCTTGTACTCCGTCATCACCCGCCTGTATGTCGAAGGTGCCCCCGTCAATGGATACGAAGCCTCGCTCAGCATCATCGTCCTTATTGGACTTGATGCCATCTCCACCCGCTACAATGGTGAAATCGCCGTCAAGGATTTTTACGCAGTCGCGGCCTCGTAGCCCATCTTCCACAGCGTTTATCGTGAAGGTGCCGCCCGTTATTACGAGATCATCCTTTGAGCAGATGGCATGTCTGTATGAGGCATCAACTTCAAGGGAGCCCGATCCGTTGATGGTGAGATCGGCGCGACTGAAAAGCGTGGCATAGGGCTCGTCGGAATCTTCTTCAAGCTCATAGTCCGACCCATCGGTCAAGACATTTTGGGTTCCTTCTGTCAAGGAGATGAAGCATTTGTCGGCCTCTTTCACGTAGATGGCTGGGCCAGTTTGGTTGCAGATGGATACTCCGTTGAGAACCAGCTGAACCTTTTCCTCATCAGAGACTTCGACGAGGAGCTGTCCGTCGTCAAGCGTGCCGGAAATGATATAGGTTCCCTCGGCTGAAATGGTGATGACGGAATCCTCAAACGAAGCGCCATCACCCTCAATGCTTACATCGGTTCCATTAAGCTCAATAAGAGTTGCATCACTTTCATCATAGGAGGGATCTTGATCGCGATCGGTGTATTCGAGATCAAGCGCGTCTGCATCAAAGGCTTCTGCCACCTGGGCGAACTCACTGTCTGATGAGGTGGAATCCGCCGTGTCAGAATCCTGAAAGAGCATTGAGCACCCCGTGGTAAAAAGCGTTGCTAAAGCGAGGATGAGTGCTGCGGCGCAACACGCAAGACGCTTACGCGCGGTGCGCGGACTTGCGAAAGCGAGCCTTTTCATCAGCATCCTTTCTATAGTACGTCGCGCACCACAGCGGCACGGCCAAGCGAGATTTTTAGATTGCCGTTGCGGCATCGCAGCTCATCCAGCATGCGCTTTTCAAGGCCCTCTCGGGCCATGCGCACGGAATACTCCAGCTGAAACAGGCTTCCCATATTGGTGGTGCGCACCTCGGTAAGCTCGTGTTCGGCGGCATAGCGATCCAGTACGTCCTCAAAAGCTCCCTCGTAGTCTAGATCCTCAGGCACGGTTATCTTGAGGGTCTTCGCGGGCATCCTGGGAGCTCCGAGAGGCGAGATGACGTAGGCGATATTGGCGATGGACACAATGACGGTGAACAAAACCCCCAGGAGGACAAAGCCCATACCTGTTGCCAATCCCACCGCCATGGCAAAGAACACGCTTCCAATGTCTTTAGCGCTGCCGGGAATGGATCGAAATCTCACCAGGTTGAACACGCCCATGACCGCAATACCAGCTCCTAGGTTGCCGTTGACGAGCGTGATAACCATCTGAACGATGAGCGGTAGAAGCGCTAGGGTAACCACGAAGTTCTTTGAGTAGGAGTGGCGAAACATATAGGTGAACGCCACAATAAGCCCCAACGCGATAGAGGCAAGGCAGCAGAGCATAAAATCCGAAGCGGAAACGCCCGAAGCAAGCGAGTCAGACGTGCCATAGATCGATGAAAACACCGAGTCCAGCATTGTCTTTGTCTCCCATTCCCTCTCTTACCTGCCGACTGGGGCTCCCACGCCAACCAAATCCCTTGCAGCCACAGCCGCCATGGGTCTTTGTGCCCGCGCTCGCACATCTTTGTGAGGTAAGTGCGATGAAGGCATCCGCCCGAGCAAAATCCGATGCGCAGTCTCACGTTCGCCGAATGGCTTGCAGTTATCTTGTATGCACGCGAGATAGGCTTCGCCGTATTTGGAGAAGGAACTTGGATAGGCACCGCATTCGGCAAGAGCGCCTGAAAGCCACAGGGGAAATGCTCCGGTCACCTTCACCTCCATGATCACGTGATCCGAGGGCAACAGAGGGAGAGTTCCATGCGCCCCCGAATGAGAAGCTAGGCCCTTGTCCATAAGGTCACGATATGACACGTTTTCATCAAA
>CAYTIS010000127.1:0-2396 GCA_964438035.1 uncultured Slackia sp. | reverse complement strand
TGATTCAGAGCTTTTCGTATAACTACTTCTCGTTTATCTCAATCGATGATGTCTTCGACTACTACACGCCGGTTATCGCTGTCAACGACGATTTTGCGGCCGAGAACCCCGATGTGGTGCGCGCCTTCCTGCGCGCGGCCAAGCGCGGCTACGAGTACGCTATCGAAAACCCGTCTGCGGCCGCAGATATCCTCTGCGCGCAGGTGCCCGAACTCGACTCTGACCTCGTGCACCAGAGTCAGGAGTTTCTCGCCGACCACTACAGGGCCGAGGCCGACAGCTGGGGCGAGATCGACCCCGAGCGCTGGGCCGCTTTCTTCCAGTGGCTCAACGACAACGAGCTGGTGGAAAATCAGCTTGATGTCAATGCTGGCTACGACCTTTCTTTCCTTGAGTGATGCGTCCCCATGTTTATGCGGCGCTTGCCGCCGAGGGACTCACGCTTTCCTGGGATGGTGAGCACACGGTTGTCGAGGATATCGACCTGCGGGTTGAGATTGGCGAGGTGTGCTGTCTTGTGGGGCGCTCCGGCTGCGGTAAGACCACAATCCTGCACGCGCTCGCCGGACTCATCCGTCCTCAGGCTGGTCGCGTCCTGCTCCACGGCAAGGACGTGACCGGATGTCCGGGTCACGTGAGCTATATGCTCCAAAAGGATCTCCTGCTACCGAGTCGTCGCATTATAGATAACGTGTGCCTGCCGCTTGTGCTTAGGGGGATGAACCGCAAGGAGGCTCGTGCGAAGGCCGAGCCGCTTTTTGAGCGTTTCGGCCTTTCAGGCACCGAGCGCAGGTGGCCGAACGAGCTTTCGGGCGGGATGCGTCAGCGGGCGGCCTTCATGCGCACCTACCTCATGGGTGCCGACGTGACGCTGCTCGACGAGCCCTTCTCGGCGCTCGATGCGCTTACGCGCGCGGAGGCGCGCCGGTGGTTTGTGCGCATGGCGAGCGAACTGGGGCTTTCGGCCCTTGTGATCACGCACGACGTGGACGAGGCTGTAAGCATGGCGAGCCGCATCTACGTACTTGCAGGCATGCCCTCGGCAGGTGTGCCGAGTTACGTGGCGGGGGAGGTTTTCGTGAGACGTTCGGACGCTGCGGGTGACTTCGAGCTTACCGATGAATTTCTTGCCGCCAAGCGCGCGGTGATGGCGCTTCTGGGTCAGGTATCCTGTGGCGGCACGATGTCGCTTTAGGGCACGTTCTGCGGCAAAAATATGCAGGCCTGCAGGCTCGTGGCGCAGAACTGCCGACCCGTTTTCGTTATATGAGCTTTTTGGCCGGCCCTGAAGGGGTGGGCAAATAGGTATGCATAATGCGCCGCTCACCGATGCTGAAAAGGCTGTGATGTGACGGCAAACGGGCGAAATGCGGGGTATAGAGCTTCTCTGGGCGGATGAACGGTACGACTCTCAGCCGAAAATCCACGTTTATGCACCAGTTAACAAAATTTATTCATTTGTTAACAATGTTAAAAGCGTCGTTTTTCTAGAATCCCTCCATCGTGCTAAAGCGTTCTTTGCGCAGCGGCATTGTGCCGCCGCCTGAAAGAGTGAAAGGCAGGGCAAGGGCGGGCGCGTGAAGGCGCTATGGTGCGTGGGACGGTAGTGCAGTGAACGTGGTGTTTACTGCATGGTCAACCTAGGTAAAAGGAGATTGCTATGGACTTCCAAGAAGCAGTAGTCAATGCGATCAACGATTTCGACTCACTTGTGTGGGGTGTCCCGATGATTGTGGTCCTGCTTGGATCACACGTGTTTCTCACGATCCGTACCGGCTTCATTCAGCGGAAGCTTCCGCTTGCCATCAAGCTGTCGGTGACGAAGGATCCTGATGCAACAGGTGACATTAGCCAGTTTGGTGCGCTGTGTACGGCCCTTTCGGCCACTATCGGTACCGGTAATATCGTCGGTGTCGGCACGGCGATCTTCTCTGGCGGCCCCGGTGCAGTGCTGTGGATGTGGCTTACTGGCGTGTTTGGTATTGCCACTAAGTACGCCGAGACCTATGCCTCGGTTAAGTATCGCGTTAAGGATCACAAGGGAAACATGCTCGGCGGTGCTATGTATGCCTGGAGGCGCGCCTTCGAGCGCAAGGACGGTTCTGTACCCTGGTGGGCAATGCTCGGTGCGGGTGCCTTTGCTCTGTTCGCGGCCATCGCGTCGTTCGGCATCGGTTCTGCCGTGCAGTCTTCCTCGGTAACCAGTGTCATCATTGAGAACGTCCCTGCGCTTGCGGACTACACCTGGGTAATCGGTCTTGTGATTGTCGTGCTTATCGGTCTTGTCATCTTCGGTGGCGTCAAGGTGCTCTCGAACGTGTGCGAGAAGATTGTGCCCTTCATGGCGATTGCTTATGCGCTCGGCTGCGTCGTTATCCTGTTCATCAATGCTCAGT
>CAYTIS010000126.1:0-2403 GCA_964438035.1 uncultured Slackia sp. | reverse complement strand
ACCGCCACCTCAGAGGAGCTGCGGCCGCCCAAGAAGTTGGCGCTGCCAACGTAGGTTTCTAGGGCAGAGAGCACATCTTGAGCCTCGGCCTGGGCAAGGGGCTGGGCCTGGCTGTAGGTGACCTCACCGTTCTTGAGAGCAACGATGGCAGAGAGGAGGGTTGAAGGGGTGGTGTTGATGGAAGATGTGTCGGAAGTGCTGGGCACATTGTCGGAAGCAGCAGCGTCGTCGGAAGCCGCGTCGCCCGAGCTGGCCGTATCGCTCGCCTCCCCTTCGCCTTGGCGGCCTTCACTTGAGGTGCCCGTATCAAGGCCTACTTCAGCATCGGACACCATGGCCTGAGCCAGCAGATTTACGTAGTTGCGGGCCACATCGGCCTTGATCTGCGCAACGGTGACCTCGATAGAAGGATTGTCTTCGATGATTTGACTGACCTCGGAGTCGGATAAAAACCCCCAGGGTGATACTACATCGGCCACCACCTCGGCCACCGCAGGGGCGGCCAGGCGATCAAAGGCCAAGTAGAGGGTCGCAAGCGCCACCGTGAAGGCGGCCAGCACCGCTGCGGTCCACAGCACCATGTGTTTGATGAGGATACGCGTTTGCGCGCTTCGCGTGGTCATTGCCGCGCCGGGACTCTAACGGGAGTTGTGCGTTGAAGCCTCGCCCCGCCCCAAGGGGGAGAGGTCTTGTTCGGCCGGGGAAGGTGCGGGATTTTTAGCGATACGGTAGCCCACACCCCATACCGTTTCGATGAATTCCTCGGAAGAATCCAGCTCAGCAAGCTTTTTGCGCAAGTGGCGGATGTAGACCATGACCGCATTGTGCGAGGAGGAGGTATATTCGGTGCGCCACACGCGGTCAAACATCGCACGGGCGGATACCGGAGCGCCATCGGCGCGCAGCAGTTCGGCCAGGCAGTCAAACTCCTTGGGCGACAGCGCCATGGGTTCGCCATGAAGCCTGACCGTATGATTGACTTCGTCCAGCTCAATGCCGCGTGCGCTCAAAATGCCCTGGGAGCTTTCGCTTTTGCGGTGGCGCAGGCGCGCCTTCACGCGCACCACCAGCTCGCGGGACTTGAAGGGTTTGGACACGTAATCATCGGCACCAATGGTAAAGCCCAGCACCTTGTCAAACTCGTCAGATTTAGCAGAAAGAAAGATGATGGGCATCTCGGCCACGCCGGTGTCTTCACAGGCGCGCAGGCGTCGACACACCTCAAAGCCGTCAATTCCCGGCATCATGATGTCGAGAATGGCCAGGTCAAAAGTGCCCGAGGTAAGGAGTTGGAGCGCCTGATCACCCGTGTAGCAGGTGCATACGGAAAAGCCCTCCCTCTCAAGGAGGTGAGCTACGAGATCGGCCACTTCGCGCTCGTCGTCACAAATGAGAATATGTTGGGCATCCGACATGGAAAAATCCTACCATGTGACCCGATGTGTCCGTGCGGTTCTGGGGGATATTAAGAATCTTTTAAGTTTTAGTTCATGCTGTATGGCGGCCTGCACGTGGTCAGTTGAGTGCAGTGCAGGCGGACGGCGGGCCGGCACTCTCTTTACGAGCGGCGAGCACCTCCGTAGGCACCCTTCTTGCTCCCAAAGGCGCTGCCCTTGCGGGCGCTCTTCTTCAAATCAGCCAGCACATCTTTTTCGGAAGCCCCCTCCACCTGGGCGCGCAGGCTTACCACCTGGTCGCGCAGGCGGGCGGCCTCCTCAAAGTTCATGCTCTCAGAGGCGGCCGCCATCTCCTCTTCCATGCTGGCGATGATTCGCATCACCTCGCTGCGCGACAGCTCGGCCAAGACCTTGTTCACCTCTTCGGCACTACCCACTTCCTTACCTTCGCCATCATGCATAAAGCCCATGATGTCGCTGATGGCCTTGCGCACGGTTTTGGGCTCGATACCGTGCTCCTGGTTGTAGCGCATCTGTAGGTCACGGCGACGGCGCGTCTCAGAGATGGCGCGATTCATGGAATCGGTCACGTTGTCGGCATACATGATTACCTGGCCGCTCACGTTGCGGGCCGCGCGTCCGATGGTCTGGATGAGGCTGCGATGGTTGCGCAAAAAGCCCTCTTTGTCCGCGTCGAGGATGGCCACCAGGCTCACCTCGGGCAGATCCAACCCTTCGCGCAGCAGGTTGATACCCACCAGCACGTCAAAGGCCCCCTTGCGCAGGTCGCGCAGGATTTCCACACGTTCAAGCGTGGCGATATCCGAGTGCATGTAGCGGGCGCGCACCCCTTGGTCAAGCAGGTGGTCGGTCAGGTCTTCGGCCATCTTTTTGGTAAGCGTAGTGATGAGCACTCGCTCGTCGCGGGCGGCGCGGTCTTTGGCCTCGTCGATGATGTCGTCAATCTGGCTGGCGATGGGGCGCACCACAACCTCGGGATCCAACA
>CAYTIS010000125.1:0-2428 GCA_964438035.1 uncultured Slackia sp. | reverse complement strand
GTCCCGCTCTTCGACCATCTTCCCGGAAATGGTGGGTCACACCATCGCCGTGCATGATGGTCGCAAGCACGTGCCCGTCTATATCACCGAATCCATGGTCGGCCATAAGCTGGGCGAGTTCGCGCCCACCCGCACCTTCAAGGGCCACGCCGACAAGGGCAAGAAGTAAGGAGGCACGCATGGAAGCAAAAGCCATTGCCCGGTACGTGCGTGTGAGCCCGCGCAAGGCACGCATGGTCGTCGATTTGATTCGCGGCAAAAATGTTGAATCCGCCCGTGAAATCCTGCACTTTTCGGAGCGCGCGGTGGCTGAGGTTGTGGAGAAGGTTTTGAACTCTGCGGTTGCCAACGCCGAGCACAACCACAACATGAGCACCCGTAACCTCGTCGTCAAGGCAACCTATGTCGATGAGGGTCCCACGCTCAAGCGCATTCGTCCGCGCGCCAAGGGTTCCGCCTCGCGTATCCGCAAGCGCTCGAGCCACATCACCGTCATCGTCGCGCCGCGAGAGGAGGCATAGACCATGGGTCAGAAAGTCATGCCCACCGGTTTTCGTCTCGGAATTACCGAGGACTGGCGCAGCCGCTGGTACGCCGACAAGGACTACGCCAAGAACCTGGCCAATGACCTTGAGATTCGCGCCTTTATCGACAAGCAGCTGGCCAAGGCAGCCCTTTCCAAGGTAGAGATTGAGCGCGCCGGCGATAAGATCAAGATCATCATCACCACCGCCCGTCCCGGCGTGGTCATCGGTAAAAAGGGTGCCGAGATTGAGAGCCTGCGCAAGAAGCTGGTCAAGATCGCCGAGGGCAACGCCGTCAACATTGAGGTCGTAGAGGTCAAGCGCCCCGAGCTTGATGCCGTGCTCGTGGCTCAGTCCGTGGCCGAGCAGCTGGAGGGTCGCGTGGCTTTCCGCCGCGCCATGCGCAAGGCTGTTCAGTCGGCCCGCAAGTCCGGTGCCCTGGGTATTCGTATTCAGTGCTCCGGTCGTCTGGGTGGTGCCGAGATGAGTCGGCGCGAGTGGTATCGCGAGGGTCGCGTGCCTCTGCATGCCCTGCGTGCCAAGATTGACTACGGCTTTTCCACCGCTGCCACCACCATGGGCTCAATCGGCGTGAAGGTATGGATTTATCACGGCGAGAAGCTTCCCGGCGGCAAGACTCCCCAGCCCGCCTTGGAGGGCAGCTCTCGCCCGTCCCGCAGCCGTCGCGGCAACGATCGTCATGATCATCGCAATGAAAGGGGTGCTAACTAATGCTTGCTCCCAAACGCGTACGCCACCGCAAGGTGCAGCGCGGCTCCATGAAGGGCCGGGCGAAGGGCTACACCACGCTCAATCATGGCACCTGGGGTATCCAGGCACTTGAGCGCCACTGGATCACCAACCGTCAGATTGAGGCTGCGCGTGTGGCTATGACCCGCTACATGAAGCGCGGCGGCAAGGTGTGGATCACCATCTTCCCCGACAAGCCCATCACCCAAAAGCCGGCCGAAACCCGCATGGGTTCGGGCAAGGGCAACCCCGAGGCCTGGGTGGCTGTGGTCAAGCCGGGCCGCATCATGTTCGAGATTGACGGCGTGGATGAGGATACGGCCAAAGAGGCCCTGCGCCTGGCCATCAATAAGCTGCCCATCAAGTGCAAGATCGTCTCCAAGGAAACGGAGGTGGCTGAGTAATGAAACCCGTCGAGATTCGTGAGCTTTCCACCGACGACTTGACCGTCAAGCTCAAAGAGGCCCGCACTGAGCTTTTCAACCTGCGCTTTCAGATGGCCACCAGCCAATTGGATAACACCGCCCGCGTCAAGCAGGTCAAAAAGGACATCGCGCGCCTTCTGACCGAGCAGCGTGCCCGTCAGATCGCCGCCCTTGGCGCACAGAAGTAAGGATGAGGGGGATATATGAGCGAACAGATTCGTAACTCCCGCAAGGTTCGTCAGGGCATCGTGGTGAGCGCGGCCAATGACAAGACCATCGTGGTGAGGACTGAGCAGCGCAAGCCGCATCCCATGTACGGCAAGATGATGACCAGCTCCAAAAAGTTCCACGCCCATGACGAGAACAACGAGTGCGGCGTGGGCGACACCGTGGTCATCATGGAGACCCGTCCGCTGTCCAAGATGAAGCGCTGGCGCCTCGTCGAGATCGTGGAGAAGGCCAAGTAGCCCTCTTCGCTGCTTGAACCAATCGGTAGGATTGCACAATGATTCAGATGCAGACCATGCTGAACGTTGCGGACAATTCCGGCGCACGCAAGGTGCAGTGCATCAAGGTCCTCGGCGGCTCTCGGCGCCGCTACGCCGGCCTGGGTGATGTCATCATCTGCAGCGTCAAAGAAGCGATGCCCAACGGCGGCATTAAGAAGGGCGATGTGGTGCGCTGCGTCGTCGTACGCGTGAAAAAGCAGGTCCGTCGTAATGACGGCAG
>CAYTIS010000124.1:0-2466 GCA_964438035.1 uncultured Slackia sp. | reverse complement strand
TATGGTTGGCGGGTCGCGGACTCAAGTTTATTGAAAACGCCCTTTTTATCAGCGAATCGACGGTGAAGTCACACCTGCGCAGCATCTATCGCAAATGCGACGTCCACAACCGTGATGAAATAATCTCCCTCTATGAAAAAACGCTAGAGCGCCTATGAGCACAACTTCTTTGACCTGCTAGAACTTTTGCTTTGTATCCCGTATGAGCTCAAGAGCTCAAGAGCGTTTGCCTCAGGCCTTGATGCCGTATTGTGCGTAGTAGGCATCAAGCGCCATCTTGGTCGTATCATCGATTACGATGCGTCCGCAGCAAGGGCGGTTGTGTAGATGAGCAATCACCTCGGCCATGCTCACGATGGAGGCTACAGGAAAGCCGTAGCGCTCCTGAATCTCCTGCTGGGCACCTAGGATGCCACTCCTGCCCACCTCCATCCGATCAAGGCTCACGATGAGGCCCTTGACCTGCACCTGCGCGGCAGCCATGAGGATGGGGTAGGTCTCGTCAATCGATTTGCCCGAGGTGGTCACATCCTCCACCATAATCACCCGGTCGCCGTCGTGCAGTTCGGTACCCAAAAGATTGCCTGCGTCGGCACCGTGGTCCTTGACCTCCTTGCGGTTGGCGCAGTATCTCACCTCCTTGCCATAGAGGTCGGCGATGGCGATGGCCGTGGTTACAGCAAGTGGGATGCCCTTGTAGGCGGGGCCAAACAGCACGTCAAAGTCCAGACCAAAGTGGTCGTGGATGGCGCGGGCGTAAAAGATTCCCAGCTCTTTGAGCTGGCTGCCCGTCACATAGGCTCCCGCGTTCATGAAGAAGGGCGAGCGCCGCCCGCTTTTCAGGGTGAAGTCGCCAAAGGTGAGCACGTCGGACGCGACCATGAACTCGATGAACTCCTGCTTATAATTCTCCATCATGCCTCCTTAAGTGGCAACACAGCTGAACAGCACGGCAAGCGCCCATGATACTCCACTTAGGATCGCAGGGGGTTTGTAGAGAGAAGCTGGGCAGGTATACATAAAAGATGGGGTGCCGTTTTGTGAGGGAATGCGGTAGAGTGGGTCCGTCTGCCGTGGTGGCGACAGGGGGCGTTACCTCAAAGGCTCAGGGCGTCTTTTCGCCAACAAGATCGGGATGCTTCGGGTTGTTTCCATAAACATTCTCGGTGTTTTGCGCCCGGTTGTACGTGGGTTAGTTACCCAGGGTTGGGGAGGCCTAGCGTTGTGCTTCGGCGGATATGCCCGCAGAGTCGAAGCCACAGCGCTTTAGTAGGGCACCTGGGTTTCAGGTAAGGAGTGCAGGTGCGAGTGGGCAGGACACTGAATGGGTTATGCGAGAAACGGGGATGTGCATGAGGGAGAGTTCCGTCATCACTATCGATAGCAGGGAGTATGCCGAGCTCAAGCGGCTTGTGGACGCGGCGCGCAACGCCGGTGACGTGCAGTACGCTGCCTTTTCGGCCCTGTGTCCCACGGGCGAGGAAGGGGTCTTTGACACCAGCGCCTGCGAGGCGTATCGCAGGCTCCAGGCGGCAGGCTTTGTAGAGGGCGATTTTGACGACGGTGCTTTCTACTTCAGAGCGCTTACCTATGAGGGTGTACGCCATGTGGAGCGCCTGGAAGATCCCGACGAGGAGGCCTGGGGTGGCGATGCCGGGCACTCTTCCGCAGCAGAGCCTGCGCCTGACAAGAAGGGTGCTGATGTGTCCGCTGCGGCAGCCTCATCGAAGCACTCTCAGGCAGCCAGCTCGGCTTTCAACCCGGTAAAGGCTCCGCTTCAGATTCAGCGCTATACCCAGCCCCAGGGGTCGGTTGCTCCGGGTGCTTGGCGCAAAGAGGCCTTGAAGCTTTCGGCCACGGCCATCGCTATTGCGGTGGTGGCAGGCCTGGTTGCGGGCTTCATCGGAGGCCTAGCCGGCGCCTTTGTCTTCGAGGCGTTTTTGTCCTGATCTAGGGAAAGAGAAAATTTGCGTTCGCCTTGGTGCGCTGTCCCCAGTACTGCGCGCCAAGGCCGAAACAACAAAAGAGGCCAGAGAAGCGCTTGAGCATCCTCTAGCCTCTAAAATCTCTGTCAGATTGAGGAAGAAGATTGTCCGAGAGACACCATTGCTGGCTTGGTGTGACCGTTTTCTCTATAATGAGTAGTAATAAAATTTATTACTACTAAAAGGAATACCATGAACAAACAGCGGATGATAGAAAAGTTGAAAAGAATCGACGAGGACGTATTCTTCCAGCTGGGGGAGAGTGTTAAGAGGAAAGCCGAAGTTGTCATCATTGGTGGCAGCGCATTGCTGCTAGGGGATTTGTCTGCGAAGGAGACTACGAAAGACGTAGATGTATTCCAAGTCAGTGCGGAGGAAAGCGTAAGACAGACTCTCTATTCGGATCCCGATATCAATGGCATGTGCCAAGCCTACTCTCAAAACGTGCCGTATAACTTTGAAGATAGGCTGAGGAGAGTCG
>CAYTIS010000123.1:0-2467 GCA_964438035.1 uncultured Slackia sp. | reverse complement strand
TTCAGGCCCAGGCCGGTGATCTCGCGGACGACCTTGATGACGGCGATCTTGTTATCGCCATAGCCCTCAAGGACGACATCAAACTCGGTCTGCTCCTCGGCAGCCTCAGCGGCGGGAGCCGCAGCGGCAACCGCCACGGGAGCATCGGCGGAAACGCCAAAGGTCTCGCAGATGGCATCCACAAGCTCGGAGGCCTCAAGCAGGGTCATTTCCTTAAGAGCCTCAATAATCTCTTCGGTGGTCAACTTGGCCATGGTTTCATTCCTTTCATAGGCCCGCCTGCGCGGGCATTGTGGTTATCAAGCGGCGCATGCGCCGAATGTGCACGCCCCAGGCGTGCAGCAAGGTGCTAGGCAGCAGATTTCTGCTCGGCAAGCTCCTTGAGCGCGCGGGCCATGCCAGCGGGCACGCCGTTGATGGATACAGCGATGCGGCGGGCGAAGCCGGAGATAAGACCGGCCAGCTGACCGTAGAGCTGCTCGCGCGTGGGCAGAGACGCGATGGCCTCCACCTGCTGGGCATCGTAGACGGTGCCCTCCATGAGGCCGCCCTTGATGACGAGGTTGGGGTTGGTGGCCGCGAAGTCCTTGATGGTCTTAGCGGAAGCCACGGGATCGCCCTCGGCAAAGACGAAGGCGGACGGCCCGGCCAGAATTTCGCCCATGGCGGGCTGACCGGCGTTCTCCAAGGCCAGACGCATGAGGGTGTTCTTGTACACGCCCATGACGGCATCGCATTCGCGAAGCGCACGGCGCAGGGCCTCGGTCTCCTTGACCGTCATGCCGCGATAGTCCACCACCCACATGGCAGAGATGCCCTCCAGCTGGGTGCCAATCTTCGCGACGTTTTCGATATTGTGCTTGTTCGGCATTGCGATTCACCTCCTTTTCGATCTGCGTAGACGCTCCGCCCCGCAGGTGGGCCGTTTTCGCAGAACGAAAAGGCCCCCGGTCGAAGACACGGGGGCCGCGAACATCTGTTGCGATCCACCTCGGCTGGCCGCTTTCGCGATTAAACCTTGCGGTGCCTGCTGTCTTCGGCAGCGGAACTGTATTGGTCATGTGACGCCTCTGTGGACGCCTCGCGCTATTGTAACGATCCTGGCGCGGCGGTCAAGGGAGGTACGTCAAATCCTCGAATCCCCGAAGGTCACAAGACCCACGCCAAGACCGACATCCGCAAGCTCCTGCCCTTCGTAGCATCGATTGCCAACCTTATCAGGTGATGAGCCAGTTTGCAGCATGCTTGTGAAGCATGCTGCAGCAGGTAAGATCAGCTCCTTCGAGCATGCTTTCCTCGTATGCTGTACCTTCTTATATGCAGGGCCGAAACTGTCGCAACAAAAAATGCAGTCAGTGCTAGAGCTGCGGTGAGGGAAAGCAGCGCAGCTGTGCTATCCCCGGTCTGAGGAAGGGTGCTGGCGCTGGTCTTGGAGATGACAGGATCCTCCGTGGTAGCGTTCTTGGAAACGACAAGATCGCCCGTGGTCGTGGTGGTGTTCTCAGAAACGATAAGATCGCCTGTGGTGGCATTCTTGGAGTTGGTAAAGGCTACTGTTGTGGTGCCGTGTTCTTTGATTTCGCCTGTTACAAAAGTAATGCCCGATTGGTATGGAGTGTCATCCACCACTACGGTAGTTGTCCATGTAGTACTGTCGACATTAAGCTCTTCTACGGTATAGCTTGTGCCAGAAGGAAGACCGGTTGCTGCTGCGGTTTCTTCATGCGCAAGCGTGATCTCAGCAACACCATTATTGAACGTCATGTCGCCATAGGTGCCACTAAGGGGCGAGCCATTAAGGGATGCCGTCACCTCAAAGGTGAACGGTGTCTCCTTGTCAGCGTCAGTAAGGGCGTCATCATCACCCGAAACCGTCTTGGAAACGATCAAGTCACCTGTTTTAAAGTAGTTGCTAAAGATGACCTTTACGGTCTCGCTTTCTTTGATGGTGCCTTCTGCCGTAGGAGCTCCACTCGTGTCTTGCGTGCCGTTGATCCATACTTCGTAGGTTCCTGTGATGGTGGTCGTATTCTCAGTCACGACATACCTCGCATCGGCAGGAAGACCAGAGATAGTGACACTTTGACCAGCCTTAAGAGAGACAGTGGCTTGGCCACTGCTGTCGAAGCTTACACTCGTGTCTTGGACCGATTCATCTGTGTAGATGGCTGCGTAGGTGCCGGAAAGGGCTGTATTGTTAGAATCCGTCAGGGTTACCGTAAAGGAGTAGCTGTCGGTTGTCTCCTGCTCTGTGGTCGCATCACCGGTGACTTCCTTGGTGATGGTGAGAGAACTAAGGGCTTTATAGAGCTTGGGCGAGGCGACGGTGACGGTCTCGTAGGCAGCACCGCTTCCTGTCGAAACCGAGGCTGTTGTGTCGGCCGCGTTGGTGTCTTTGAACCAGCCGGCGGAATCGTCGCTGTCGTCCGTGCGAAACTCCGTAGTGTCTTTGAGCTTCACGGGTATG
>CAYTIS010000122.1:0-2476 GCA_964438035.1 uncultured Slackia sp. | reverse complement strand
CAACCCCTGCGCGTGGCCATCTGCGGCAGCATGGTAAGCCCGCCGCTTTTCGAGAGCATTGAGCTTCTGGACAAAGACGACGTGCTGGCTCGGATTGACGCCACCCTCGAGGCGATAAGCTCCCCGCGCTAGCGAGGCTGCTACCCCGCAGCTTTAGCAGCTCCCCGCTGCCACGACCATCCGCTCCAACCCGCACACCCACAAGGACGAAAGGAACGCCGCCATGAAGATGCTTGTCGCGCCCGAGTTCTGCGTGCGCCCCTTTGGCGGAGCATGTGAGCGCTGCCGCATCGCCTGCCCCGTGGCGGCCATTTCGTTTTCCGATGAGCGCAGCACACCCGTCATCGACGAGGATGCCTGCACCACCTGCGGCGTGTGCATGGGAGTCTGCGATGCCTTTTTGTCCTCCTCCACTTCTCTGCACGCCCTCTACGAGCATTTGCGGCGCGTAGCTATGCGCGGCGAGTTGGTCTACCTCACCTGTACCGAAAATGTCTTCCCCGGCTTTCAGCCCGCCGACAACGTAACCATCCTGCCCTGCCTCGCCTGCATCCCGCCCGAGATGTGGGCCCTACTGTTGGCACAAAATGTGCCACTGTGTCTTACCTGCGACCTCAAGTACTGCGACGACTGCGATAAAGCACCCCAGCGTGGTGCCATGCTCTTTAGCCGCGCCATTGAAATAGCTGAGGAGTGGACGGGCGGCTCGGTGCACTGGGATCGTGAGATTCCCGAGAATCAAGAGAAAATCAGCCCCGCCGAAGCCGCACCAGCCGGGCGACGTGAAATCTTCGACAACATCAAGGATGACGCCCTGGACCTGGTGAGTGGCAAGCGCCGCCTCAAAAACTCCGACACCCTCAAAGAGCTGTATCGCCGCCGCGAGCGCTCGCGCATGCGCGAGCGCCTCAACCTAGTGAGTGACGAAGCCCTGAACCGCTTCGCCACAGGCGGCCGCTCAAAGCGCGTACTACTGCCCCGAAGGCGCATGATTATGGAGGCCCTTGTGGCCGATGCAAGCATGGGCGAGCGTGTAGAGCTGGCCATAAGCCAGACCGATGAGGAGCGCTGCGATGCGTGTCTGGAGTGTACGCGGGTATGCCCCACCGGCGCGCGCATCCCCTCGCCAGAAGATGGCTCACTGGACTACGACCAGCGCTTTTGTATCGGCTGCGACGCCTGCACAGAAGCCTGCCCCCGCCAGGCAGTGACGATGACAGAGTTCACGCTCTCCCAAATCACCCAACTTGCGCCCGAGGCAAAAGATTCGGAGGAAGCGCGGAGAGAAAGCTCGCGCGCACAGACGCCCCAAGCCCCTCCAGCGAGTCCTTAGTTCTGCTCCCCGGAAAGTTCCTGAAGAAAAGCCCAGACTTTGTCGATAAGACTGTCGTCAGCCTCCAGCTTGAAATACTTGAGGGGCACAAGTAACCTGCGGGTCTGCTGCGACCAGCGCACCCCATGCCGACGCAGGCCAATCATGGCATCCTTGGACACATCGATAGGCTCCACATTGAGCTTGCCTGCCGCCACCGAAACCAGGTTCACCCCTACACCCGCTGCCCAGGCCCGAATCCTCGCCTTGACAAACATATTGACGCAGGCCTGGGGCATCTCTCCATGGGCAGCGAGGGTCTCGCGCTCCAGGGTATCCACCACTCCCACGGTCTCGGCCGCTGCAAGCTTGCGATACAGCAGCACGCGCACATCGGCATCGGCGAGATACTCCTCGGGAATATAGGTGTGTACCGGCAGATTTACCACAATGTCAGAGAGGGCCGGAGGCAGACCATCCTCGATGCCGCCCTCACGAGCCGCAATGACGGCGGTGGAGAGCATCTGGGCGAACAAATCGAAGCCCACCGCGCTCATATTGCCGCTCTGTTCGGCACCCAAAATGCTCCCTGCCCCGCGAATCTCCAGGTCACGCATGGCGATGCGCATCCCGCTTCCCAGGTCGTAGTTCTCATCAATGGCCTTGAGGCGCGCGGTGGCCTCCTCGGTAAGACTGACATGCTCGGGAAACATAAAGTACGCAAAGGCTTGCTGCGCGCTTCTGCCCACGCGTCCCTTGAGCTGATACATCTGCGCCAAGCCAAGACGCTGGGCATCTTCGATGATGAGGGTGTTCGTATGGGGGTTATCGATGCCGCTTTCGATGATAGTGGTGGCTACCAACACATCAATCTTGCCAGCTGAAAAGTCCTCCATCACGCGCTCCAGCTGGTCTTTTCCCATCTTGCCGTGGGCCACACCCACCCGAGCCTCACCAGCTGCCTCCCCCACGCGCGCCACGGCTTCCTCGATGGTGCGCACGCGGTTGCTCACGTAGTAGACCTGCCCGCCGCGCTGCAGTTCAAACCTGATTGCGGTGGATACCACATCCACATCCCACTCCCCCACGTGCACCTTGACGGGACGGCGGTTGTCGGGCGCAGTCATAATGAGGCTTGTATCGCGCACGCCCGATAAGCTCATC
>CAYTIS010000121.1:0-2519 GCA_964438035.1 uncultured Slackia sp. | reverse complement strand
TCCGCGCGGCGAGACAAACAGGAGGGATTATAGCCCTGTTGGCAAAGGGGCTGGGATGTCGAGAAAAGGATGTGCGCAATGCGTAGGCGTGCTGCGAACGGGCTGCGAAAGTGTGTTCGGGTGCTGGGGAAAAGAGGCCCTGTCGAAAGGGGAGGAAGGGGTTTGATTGGCAGGATTTCGGCAGGATAGGGGCAAGACTAAGGATAGGGATGCGGGGTGCTTAGGTCCGGTCGTGCAGGCGCGTACAGGGTGTTTTCCGTTGCATACTCTCTGTATCTACCAGGCATATCCGTACTAAAGGGCGAGGTCTTTCATGGGGGAAATGGCAGGGCTTCGGCAAGGCATGCTTCCTATACTTGAGGCATATCTGAGGACACAACCGCTTCGGGTGAGGTCGGGGCGGCCCAAGAGAAGGGAAAACCCATGGACGATTCCCAGCACAGGAAGGCTTCTGCTCCCCCAAGGCCGCGCGGTGTTTGCACCGATGGATCGCCTGCTTACGCTCCCTTGTTCGAGGAGGAATCCCAGGGCGATGACCCGGCCCTTATACCAGCCAAGGAGCTGGGCCGTCGTGGGGAGATGGCTGCCTGCGAATTGCTGCAGCGCAAGGGCTACACCATCCTGGAGCGCAACTGGACCTGTCCTGCGGGTGAGGCTGACATCGTGGCCTTAGATGATGACTGCATCGTATTCGTGGAGGTAAAGACCCGTGCAGGCGTGGAGCAGGGCCTGCCTGAGGAGGCCGTGACCAAGCGCAAGCGTGCTCGCTACGAGCGAATTGCCGGATTTTTTCTCAGCGACTACGACGGTCCGGGCGGGCGCGTGCGCTTCGACGTGATTGGCGTGCTAGCCCTCCCGGGCGGCCGGGCACTGGTGCGCCATGTCAGTAACGCTTTCTCTACGGGAGACTAAGGTGGAGCGTCGGTGCATCCTGCGCTCAGCTGCCATCGTGGGGGTGTCGGCTGTGGCGGTGGACGTGGAGGTGGTCGTGTCGAGCGGGCTTCCCGGCGTTTCGATTGTGGGGATGCCCGATGCTGCGGTGCGCGAGTCCCAGGAGCGGGTGCGCGCGGCAATTCGTGCCTGCGGCTTTACCATGCCTTCGGAAAAGGTGGTAGTAAACCTGGCTCCCAGCTGGCTGCGTAAGTCGGGATCGGGCTTTGACCTGGCGATTGCCGCAGCGGTGCTGGGGGCAACCGGGCAGGTGGACGCGTCTGAGCTGGCGCGCTATCTGTGGGTAGGCGAGCTTTCGCTAGAGGGCCGCGTCAGAGCTGTGCGCGGTACGCTTCCCTATGCGCAAAGGGCGCGTGAGGAGGGGCTTGACTTAGCCGTGGCTGCCGATGCGACCGACGGGGCTGACCTGGAGGGGGTGGCTCAGTTTGGGGTGCGGCACCTGGCGGATTTGCGCTGTATGGAGTTGGGGCGGCTTGCGGTGGCTTCAGGTGCTCAAGGTGTACTGGACATCGACTTCGCCTCAGTACGCGGACATGACATGGCCAAGCGAGCGCTTCAGGTGGCTGCCGCAGGCGAGCACGGCGTGCTTTTGATGGGGCCGCCTGGGTCGGGCAAGACCATGCTCGCTCGGGCACTGCCTTCGATTTTGCCCACCCTGTCGGGTGATGAGCGGATTGAGGCGGCCATGGTGCACTCCACAGCGGGCGAGCCGGTGGACGCAATCCTCGCGGGGGTCCGTCCGTTTCGGCGGGTGCACCACAGCGCGACAGCTGCCGGAATGGTGGGCGGAGGCAATCCCGTACGCCCGGGTGAGATTTCGCTCGCGCACCGAGGGGTGCTGTTTCTTGATGAGCTGCCGGAATTTTCTCCAGGGGTTCTTCAGGCGCTGCGCCAGCCCATGGAGCAGGGCAGAATCGTCATCACGCGGGCCGACGGCAGCATTGAGCTGCCCAGTCGCTTCATGCTCGTGGCGGCGGCCAACCCCTGTCCCTGCGGCTACTACGGCGACCCGGAGCGAACCTGCACCTGTTCGGCGGGTCAGATTCAGCGCTACCAGGGGCGTGTGGGTGGACCTTTGTTGGATCGCATCGATATCCACATTGACGTGTGGAGGGCCGACCCCGGTGCACTGCTGAAGGAAGGAATCCCGCAGACCTCCTCAGCCCAGCTGCGTGAGGGGGTGGAGACGGCCCGGGACTATGCCTCGTGGAGGCGGGAGCGTTTGGGCGATACCTCGGAAAGCGACACTCACTCACTCGCTCGCATATGTCGGATGGATGAGCGCACCGAGCGTCTCTTCGAGACGATGGCACGCAGTTCCTTGCTTTCGGGGCGAGGGGTGGCGCGGGTGCTTTCGCTGGCCCGCACGGTGGCGGATTTGGCCGAGAGTCAGGTGGTGAAGCAAGAGCATGTGCTCGAAGCCATGGGTCTGCGCCTCAGGCGTTCGTGATGACAAGGTTTGAGGGGAGGGATGCATGGGTACGACATCCAAGGAGAGGAAGGCAACCAAAACTCCTAAGACGAGCCGGACGGAGAGGGTGATCGCGCCACCGAAGAAAACGATCCAA
>CAYTIS010000120.1:0-2539 GCA_964438035.1 uncultured Slackia sp. | reverse complement strand
ACACCTGCTCGTCGCGTCTGCCGTTCTAGTCAGGCGCGTAAACACCCAGATTTTGGAGCTTGACGGCGATGGATGCGGCAATCTCGGCCGTGCTCTTGTCGTGTACATCGATGCGTATCTGAGCCACCGCGTCGTAAAGCGGCTTGCGGCGCTCCCACAGTGCCTGAGCATCGCAGCCCTGGGCCAAAAGCGGGCGCGTACTCATATTCTTGATGCGCGAGAGCGAGCGCTCGACGGAGGATTCGAGTGCCACGCCCACGCCCTGCTCCTTGATGAGGGCGCGGTTTTCGGGCAGCTCCACCACGCCCTCGCCGCAGGAGATAACGGCCGGCCCCAGCGCGGCGCATTCGGCCAGCGCATCCGCCTCGACCCTGCCAAACCAGTCTGCTCCGTGTCTGCAATAGAGAAAGGCGGCATCGTGGCCGTGTTTGCGCTGGAGATAGCGATCCACATCAACCGCAGCCACTCCCAGGTCACGGGCCAGGCGACGGGCCACGGTGGTCTTGCCTGCTCCCATGTATCCCACGAGGAACACGTTGCGCACAAGTCGTCCCATTACCGGGCCGCCCGGGCGAGGCGCTCGCGGTAGGCCTTGACCGAGGCGTGGACATCACCCATGGAATCACCGCCGAACTTGGCCCGGTAGGCCTGGGCCAGCATAAAGGCTGCTTCCGACTCAATAGCCACGGCTACCGACGGCACGCGACAGGCATCGTAGCGGCCCGCAGGGCAGGGGGTTTGTTCGAGGGTGTCCATGTCGAGGGCATCCACGGGGCAGGCGGGCAGGGGGCTTGGCTCCACCGACACGCGCATCATGACGGCCTGGCCGGTGGACAGACCCCCTTCAATGCCGCCGGCGTGGTTGGTGGTGTGCGAAAAGCCGCGCTTGCTGCACTGGGGCGTGTCCGCAAAGCGGGATCCGGCGGCATCGGCCCAGGCAGGCCCACGTCCAAACTCCACGCCGCACACACCGGCCACCGAAAACGCAGCTTCGGCCAATACCGCCCTGAGGCTTTTGCCACCCGTGCCGCCATAGCCGCCCATGCCCGCATCCAGCCCCGTAATCACCACACAAAGCGCTCCGCCCAGGGTTTCGCCTGTCTCTACGGCGGCATCTACCTGGGCTTCCATTGCACGGGTGGTCTGGGCAGAGGGGCAGCGCAGCGCGGACATCTCAATGTCAAGCGGTGCGTAGGTAAAACGCTCAAGTGCGGCGGTATCTTCGCGCAGGGCAGCTGTACCGATGCGCGTCACATAGGAGTGGATTTCTATACCTAAAAAGGCTAAAAATTCGCGTGCCACACCCGCAGCGGCGATGCGTACGGCACCCGTACGGTCATCCAGGCGCTCAGCAGCCCAGGAGCAGTCGTCAAAATCGAACTTGAGGGCGGCGGCAAGCTCGGCCGTGCCCGGGCGTGGGACGGTGCGATGGGCAACCTCGGGCTCGTCGCTGACCGCGCGCGCCAAACACAGGGCCACAGGAGAGCCGATACTGCGCCCCGCGCGCACGCCTGACAGCAGCTCCACATCGCCAAAGGCGTGCGCGGTGCAGGGCCGTCCGTGGAGACGATCCCAGCGCTCCACGTCGGCGTTTATGTTGGCGGGGCGTATGCGCAACCCGGCCGGCACATCGTCAACAATAGCGACGAGGCCCAGGCCATGCGCCTCTCCGGCATCGATGTATCGCATGGGCAACCCTTCTCGTTTCGACAGCGATTGTAGCAGGTAACCTCCCTAGCTCCCCAGCTCCAGCGTTTGTTTCCCGCGTATTTACCGACGAATTCTCGACAACCGCACTATCGCGCGATATAGTGCTGCAGAACATCGGGGCGCTCTCCCTGTGCCGTCGGGCCATGTGTCTTTGTGCGGTGCGCCGGGGACTGCACCTCCTGTGCTTTCCCGTGTTTCTTTATAATGCAGAGCTTCCGGTCAAAGTAAGGTGCCTGCGGCGTGTACCACATGTGAGGTTCGCAGCCGGTGCAGGACGTGCTTTGTGGTGACCAAGGGGGCAGGTGCGTAGCTTTGCGGTAGACGCGCAGCTCATGTCCCGTATGTCAAGAGTCGTTTTGGCCGCCGCGCGCGGCCCGTTGGAAAGAGAGGTGAAGCATGCCCGGTTTGCAACTCATGGATACCACCATCCGCGATGGTCAGCAAAGCCTGTGGGCCACGCGCATGCAGCTTGGCGACATGCTGCCAATCCTGCCGAAGATGGACAAGGTAGGATATTGGGCCGTGGAGGCCTGGGGCGGCGCGACATTCGACACATGCCTGCGCTTTTTGGACGAAAACCCCTGGGAGCGCCTGCGCGCCATCAAGTCGCACATGCCCAACACCGATCTGGCCATGCTCTCGCGCGGCCAGAACTTGGTGGGATACAAGCATTATTCCAAAGACATTGTGAACCACTTCATCGCTGCCGCCAAGCGCAACGGTGTGCAGGTGTTTCGCGTCTTTGATGCCCTGAACGACATCCGCAATGTGGTGGACAACGCTGAGGCTATCAAGGCCTGCGGTGCTTGGTTTGAGGGTGCCATATCCT
>CAYTIS010000119.1:0-2588 GCA_964438035.1 uncultured Slackia sp. | reverse complement strand
ATAGCCGCGCAAAACCCCCTCCAGCCACTTCACGCTTTCCAAATCCAGATGGTTGGTCGGCTCATCGAGCAGCAATACGTCGGGTTTGCGGATGAGGAGCTTGGCCAGGGCGATGCGCATTTGCCAGCCGCCAGAGAAATCCCCCGTGTGCCGCCCCATGTCCTCCTCTTTGAAGCCAAGGCCAAAGAGCACGCTTCTGACCTGGGATTCCAAGCGGTATCCACCCAAGGACTCGTAGAGATCGCGGGCGCGCCCGCAAGCCGCCAGCTGCTCAGGCGTAGGGCTGTCGCCCAGGCTTCTCTCCAGCTCAGCCAGACACCGCTCAGCCTCAAGGACGGCCTCTTGGCTGGCGATGACCTCCTCAAAGACCGAGCGGTCTTCCATCTCGATGGCCTCCTGCTCAAGGTAGCCCGCCTGAGCCCCGCGCGCGAAGATGACGCGGCCCTCATCGGCATCCTCTCGGCCCATGATGATGTTGAGCAGGGTGGTCTTGCCTGCTCCGTTGGGGCCCACCAGCGCCAGACGGTCGTGCGCCACCAAACGAAAACTCGCCCCCGAAAACAAAACGCGTCCGGCAAAACCCTTCGACACGTTTTCTATCTGCATAATCATCGATACTTCTCCGTATATACATAGAGAGACACGCAAGGCCAGGCCCTGCGCGTCATAGAATCGAACCTCAAACGCCCCGCGCGCCTACTCGTGGACGATAACAGGGTCGCCAATCTGAATGATGGTGTAAAGCTCTGCGGCCGCCGATGCTGGCAGATTGATACACCCATGGCTGCCGTAGGTTTCGTACGCGGTGGCATCGCTGAACACCCAGGAGGGCTGCCAGCTGGCATCATGCAGACCTACCATATTGTTCACGAAGGGCATCCAGTAGTCCACGTCGGTTTCGTAGGATGGATCGCCGTTTTCGTCAGGCAGGCCGATGAGGGTTACGTTAGTCTGCTTACTATTGAGATAGTAAATCCCCGTGGGCGTGTCGTACTCACCGGCCAGGCCGGTCACAATACCCGAATCCCACAACAGATTGCCCTCGGCATCGTAGTAGTAGGCATGCTGCTCGGTCATATCGACATCAAGGTAGGCACCCCAGTCCATGCCCTCCTTGGTGTAACCGTTGCCTGTCGTGGAAAACTCCACTTCAACCTCACCTTGCACACCGGCATACACAGCCTCAATCACCGCTGCCTCCAGGGCCTCGGCATCCACCTCCCAACCGTAGTTGCCCCCCTCGGCAGTGACGGTGGTACCGTCGCCGCGCGTATAGGTGCGCGTGGTACCCACCGTGTTGAGGGTGCTAGACAAGTCCTCAAGCCAGGTGCTCAAGGCCTCCTCATCCAAGCTGACTTCGAAGCCGTCAACGACAATCCAGTCGATAAGGGTGCTGCCGTCCAACACGGCCAACTCCACATCAAGAGAGGGAGCGGTAATGGTGATGTCAACCTGCGCCAAAGTATTGGCAGTTTCAGCAACTTCGGTCAGGCGCTCATCGCCTACAAGCACCTCGGGGGTGATGAGCATGTCTTCGGTGACTGCAACCGTACTTTCCATGGTGGCAATGGCGGTGGCCACGGCCTCCACGACGGCATCGGCCGACACCTGAGTGCCATACACCTCACTTCGCACCACGAAGGCCCCGGCGTTAATCGAGTAGGACACGTAGGCATCCTCAGAGGGAGTGGCGGTTTCGTTGAAGGCCTCTACCTGGGCACGCACGTAGTCGCCCAGCGTTCCCTCATCACTTGAGGCCACCAGGTAGCTGGTTTTGTCATGCTCGCCCCAGATTTCCATGAACCACAACCAGGGGTCAATATCGGCAACAACCTGGGCAACAACCTCCTTTGCATCCACGGAAATGCCCCCATCATCAGCACTTACGGTGAAGGACAGGCCCTGTCCTTCAACCAGAATCTCATAGTCGGACTCGGCCTGAGCAACGGCGGTTACCGCCTCATCTTGGGTGACCAAAGAAAGATCAACCGCCCCGACAAAGGTATTGGGATAGAAGCGCTCGGAAAACACGTACACGCCTGCGCCGTAGATGATGGCGAAGATAAGAATGATGATACCGAGGGCCACCAGCGCAGGCAGCCACGGTACGAGCGTGCGCTCGGCCTTGATATTGATGCTACGACGGGATTGAGCGGGTGGCACGGTGGGGCGGTAGGCGGCATCCTCAGAGGCAGCGAGGGCCGCCTCGCGGGCACGACGGGTATTGGCACGGCCCATCGGAGGCTTTTGGACACAGACAGTGCGACCGAAGACGGCCGCAGCCTCGGGATCAGCAGCCTGTTGGGCTACCGAACGGGATCGCTTGTCAGAGCGGCGGGCATGACGAGCGCCTTCGACGTCGTTGCGAGCACGAGCAGATTTGTCGTGGTGGGAGGCAGCACCTTCGTCGCTGGAGGATTCCGTGCTGGTTGCACGATGTTTCTCACGGGCATCATCCTTGCGAGAGACATCGCCCTTGCGGGCATCGTCGTTGCGAGAGGTGTCGTCCTTGCTCAGGATGCGCCGAACGCCGCCATCACCAGGAGTATCGAAAGGGGAAGCATTGTTTTGCGCGCTCTGGGCATCCT
>CAYTIS010000118.1:0-2639 GCA_964438035.1 uncultured Slackia sp. | reverse complement strand
ATGGCCGTTTTGGCTTCCCGATTCGTCGACGAATATGCTCAGCTCTTTCGCTATGTAATACCCCCTGAAATGAGGGCCCTGCTCTTTTGAGCAGGGCCCTCATTGCCTTGCGCTGCTAGCGCTTGATGTTGTAGAAAGCGTTAATGCCGGCGTAGCGGGCCGACCCCCCAAGCTCCTCCTCGATGCGGATAAGTTGGTTATACTTGGCTATCCTATCAGACCGACAGGGGGCACCCGTCTTGATCTGACCCGCATTGGTGGCCACCGCCAAATCAGCGATGGTGGTATCCTCGGTCTCTCCCGAGCGGTGACTTATCACGCAGGCATAGCCAGCCTGCTTGGCCATCTCCACCGCATCCAGGGCCTCGGTAAGGCTACCTATCTGGTTCACCTTCACCAAGATGGCGTTGGCAACCCCCATCTCAATGCCTCGCTTCAGGCGCTCAGGATTGGTAACAAACAGGTCGTCGCCCACCAGCTGCACCCGGTTCCCAATGCGCTCGGTGAGAAGCCTCCAGCCATCCCAGTCCTCCTCAGCCATGCCATCCTCAATTGAGATGATGGGATAAGCATCAATGAGCCTCTCCCAGTAGTCCACCATCTGTTCGCTTGTGTAGGACACGCCCTCACCCCTCAGCTCATAGGTACCGGTGGCGGCGTTGTAGTATTCGGTGGAGGCAGGATCCATGGCGAACATGATGTCAACCCCGGGCTTGTAACCAGCCGCCTCACAGGCCTCGGAAATATATTTGAGCGGCTCCTCATTGGTGGCAAGGTTGGGAGCAAAGCCACCCTCATCGCCCACGCCGCCGCCCAGACCCGCATCGTGGAGCACCTTCTTGAGAGTGTGATAGATCTCGGCACACCAGCGCAGGGCCTCGGCGAAGGTGGGCGCACCCACCGGCATAATCATATATTCCTGAAAGTCCACGGTATTGTCGGCGTGAGCACCACCGTTGAGAATATTCATCATGGGAGTGGGGAGCAGCCCGGCATTGACCCCGCCCACATAGCGATACAGGGGCAGCTCCCGCGACTCGGCGGCCGCGCGGGCCACCGCAAGCGAGGCGCCAAGAATGGCATTCGCCCCCAGACGGGCCTTGTTGGGAGTACCATCAAGCTCTATCAGCTCAGCGTCGATACCGCGCTGGTCACAGGGATCCATACCGATAAGGGCCTCAGCAATCTCCTCATTGACATTGCTTACAGCATTGATGACGCCCTTGCCCAGGTAGCGCTCCTGCCCGCCATCGCGCAGCTCGACAGCCTCGAAGGCACCCGTGGACGCCCCCGAAGGAACAATTGCACGCGCAAACGACCCGTCGTCCAGGGTGACCTCCACCTCAACGGTGGGGTTGCCGCGCGAATCCAGAACCTCGCGCCCGTACACATCGAAGATGACGCTCATGGGGACTTCCTCCTTGCCTTCGTTGACCTGCCCGGCGCGCTCCCTGCTCTGCCCTGCGACCTTCGATAGGCTCCCGCAGCCCTTGCGAGGCGCGACGCCAAAGCCTTTAAGGAACGCATGGGGCAACGGTACCCTATCGAACGATCAAAGCGCGCTGAGGCGCTGATTGTATCCCAGGCGGGTGCGAGCAAGCCCACAGATGACGCAATCACGTGAGGACGGCAAAAATCCCCCTAGAACATAAGCCCTAAAAGTATCAGAGATGCAACGAGCAGGACAGCGAAGGCAGCTCCCCTGCCACCCAAGCGCTCATCCCCATGAAGGCTCGTGCGACGGGCTGCGGCACCGTAACAGCGCGCCTCCATAGCCTGAGCCAGGGTACCCGCACGCCGAAACATCCCTACGAGCATGGGCACGAGCACATTGCCCCACAGACGCACGCGGGCAAGCACGCCCCCCTCATCAAGCTGCGCACCCCGACTGCGCTGAGCATTGGCCACCCGCGTAAACTCCTCCACCCCCGAGGGAATGAAGCGCAAGGCGATGGAGAACATGGTGGCAATATCGTCCACCGGCACGCGCAAGGCCCGAAGGGGGCCGCAAAAGGAGGAAAAGGCCCGCACGAACTGCGCATCATCGTAGGAAAACGCGAGGATGAGGGTAGCCAGCGCCAACAGCAGAATACGCAGGGCATAAAACAGACCCTCATCCACGCCCTGCGGAATATGCGCCACCACGGTGAACAGAAGGATGAGCACAAGCGGAGTGGCCGTTCGCAGCACCCGGGCCACACTGACGCGCGCCAAGACGAGCGTGCAGGCGAGCAGCCCAAAAAACACGAGCATCCCCCACCAGCTGTCCACGAAAAAGACCGCTACGGAGTAGGCAAAGACAGCAAGAATTGCAATGCGAGCATCCAGCTTGGTGGCGTCGTTGACAGGCTTGCCCATCTCGGACATGATGCCCTCCTCATGCTTGCGGCTCTCCTGGCGCCCCGCTCATCACCCCAACCGGCACAACAGCCTTATCCACGCAAGGCCGTAGGAAGCCGTAGCATCCGCAGGCCTCCTGAGAACGAAAAAGGCGCCCCGTAGGGGCGCCTCCTGTGAGCCCTTGATACGCGGAGCTACTCAGCCTTCTTCGCTTCGGCCTCTTCCTTGGGTGCTTCAGCCTCATCAGCAGCCGAAGACTTTTCAGACGCAAGCTCCTCAGCTGAAGCTTCCTCGGGCTG
>CAYTIS010000117.1:0-2658 GCA_964438035.1 uncultured Slackia sp. | reverse complement strand
GCACCGGTCGGCGCGGACTTGCGCACGGGTGCCTGCACCGGGCTTGAGAAGCGGGCGTGAGCGCGTTTCTTGCCGTCAGTCTTGGCCAGCTCATCCTCAATATCATCAAGCTTCTTGTTGGCGTCCTCAATGAAGGCCTTGAGGGCTGCTGAGTAGTTCTCGCAGGTTTCCCTGTGGGTGCGCTCAAGTTCCTCGATAGCATCCTCGATCTTGTCACGCTCGGCGTTGGCGCGATCGATGATATCATCGGCATCGGCCTCGGCATCCTCCTGGATGCGTTTGGCCTCTTCATGGGCGGAATCAAGCACCTCTCGAGCGGAGCGCTGGGCGGTTACCAGCGCGCTTGCAATAGCCGAAACATCGTTTTCCTTGTCAGCCAGCTGCTGCTCCAAATCTTTGATGCGAGCATCCTTTTCCTCTGTGGCAGCCAGCACCACGGCCTTGATACCCTTGTCGGACTCAGGCGATCCAAGACGATCGCTGCGGCCCCCATCAAAGGTGGAATCCAGACCAAGGACAGCATCACCCTGACCCTCGTAGCGCTCAAGCGCAGCATGCAGCTCATCAATTTCGGCGTTGAGGTTGTCAATCTCAACGGCCACATGCTCCAAGAACACATCAACTTCGTCCACGTCGTAGCCCTTGCGGGCCACGGTGAAGCTTTGACTATGAATCTCTTCCGAAGTGATGGACATCTCAGCTCCTTTGCCAGAGGGGGCGTTTACCCTCATCGTTCATAACGCCAATCAAGGGTGTTCTCAGTAAGCCGCACGCGGATTGTAGTCTAGAGAATACTCACGACCAGCCGCACGGCGAATTGTAATACAAGTAGGGCGATGATGGGCGAGATGTCCATCATACCGCCAAGAGGAGGGATGAAGCGCCTGAACAGGTTCAAGTATGGATCACAGAGGCGACCCAGGGTGATATAGAGCTCACCGACGAAGCCTCGCTTTAGAGGAATCCATGACATCAAAACATAGACAAACAACAAGGTGGAGTAGATGTTCGCCACCTGCACAATGAGGTACTGGATGGTGTACATGCTACATCAACCCCTGATCGCGCAAGCGGCCAAGCTCGGACTCAGAGAGGGCCGCACCGCGTGTGATGGCAAAAACCTGGCGTGACACGCATTCCACCTGTGCATCAAAGGCGCAGGCCACACCAAAGCTGAAGTCAAGAATGCGCTTACCCAGATCTTCAGGGGTGGTGCGCAGGCTCAAGACCGCCGCGTCCCCTGCCTTGAGGGCCTTGGCCAGTCGCTCAGCATCGGCATAGGAGGTGGGGGTAATCACGGTGACGATACGGGTGCGCGCGGACACAACCGAGCCCGAGGAAGCAGCTGAGGTGGCCGAAGTACTTGAGGTGTTCGACCTGCCGGACGCAGCCGCACCGGCCACCCGGGAGGTCACCGAGGCAGCACCGCCACTTGACCGAGAAGCACTCTGCGTCGCCGAGGCCGAGTGCGAACCCGCAGACAGAGCGCTTGTGTCACTCGCGCTGGTGGAAGCAGCGCGCGCAGCCGAAGGAGCGGCAATCGAGGAGGTCAGCGACGAGGCGCGTGCATCGGTATTGCGCGCAGACGTTTCGCGGGCCGCGCGCGTGGTCTTAGAGCTTTCAGGCGGGGTGTATTGGGTATGAGAACGCACGTCATCAGCGGTAACGAGCTTAGGCATGCTTGAGGAGGGAAGCTCAGCCGCAGCAATCTGGGAACTCACCTGAGCGTAGTCCGCATCGTCATCAAAGCCATACTCGCCGAAATCCTCCTGGAGGAAATCATCGTACTCATCGGGAGCAAAGGCTCCTGAACGACTCGAACGCTCGGCGCGGGTATCTCGGGAGCTGAGACGGTCTTTGATGCCGCCGAACCCAGGTATCCTCAAGTCCATATTGTCCACCTATCGTTGAGCCAGATTGAACGCCGGGCTGTGATTATCGCTGAATATCGCGCGCCCAATGCGCACCATGGTAGCGCCTCGGGGGATAGCCTCCCGATAGTCCTCGCTCATTCCCATGGAAAGTTCACGGAGGTTTATATCGTGCACACCCTGCCTTGCCAGCTGAGCTTGGGTAGTATCGCGTAAGGTGGCAAGCATATCGAAGGCGGCCTGAGCGCGCTCGCGTGAGCCTTGGGGTGCCATGATCATGAGGCCCACGACGCGCAGGTGGGAAAGCTCGTGGCAGGCCATAAGCATGTCCAAAAGCTCAGTATCGGCCAGACCCTGCTTATTTTCTTCACCGTTGTTGACCTCTATCAGCACGTCTTGAACGATGCCTGCTTGGGCCGCAAGCCGATCAATCTTGGAAGCGTGGTCTCGCTGGTAAAGGGAGTGGATGAGGCTTGCCCGCCCCACCACGTGCTTGAGCTGGCATGTTTCCTGCTCTGCCCCACACGCCTTCAGCCGGGTCACACCCGTCGCGCAGCGAGAAGAAGGGTGCAGCCCTCCCCTGCCAGCTCTACCCCTCCCTGCGCAACCGTGCCTCACCCTTGGCACCGTCGCGTACCAAGAAGACAGCCCGGCGGCGCATCGCAGGAAGCCTCGCGCGAAACACCCTGTCAACAAGCCTCCTGCCCACAGCCCGGGCGGGCGGCGAAGGCACCAAAGCGGCCGCAGACACCGTCGTTGAGGCGATAGGAGTAAAAGCGCGCCCCGC
>CAYTIS010000116.1:0-2708 GCA_964438035.1 uncultured Slackia sp. | reverse complement strand
GCCACGATCGTATAGCTGAAGTACACACAAACCATGAACTCGACCGCAAGCAGGGCCACCGCAAACATGATCCGGCACGAACATGGCAGCTCACTTCTGAGCGCAAGGCGCAAAACCAACGCAAAGGATGCCCACACCATCGCGAACATGATGAGCGGAAACCACGGCACAGACGGCAGGATTGTGTACAGTGCCGAAACCGGCGCACTAAAAGCAACAAGCGAATAGAGCATGAGCATTGTCGGAGAGTTAAGGAAGTCGCCACGCACGTAGAGATCTTGGACAAAATCGTCGATAGTTGCGTATTTGGGCGTTTGTAACAGACACACAAGGACCACCACAACAAGCGCCGCTATCGTGCAGATAAGCGTGAGTTGTCTGCTGGACACTCGTCTGTCTGTTTGCGCGACATCCTTCCTCATATGACCTCGATTGGACATATGTCTCTCTCCTTTGCCTTGGTTGTCTTGACTTGATGGTCGGCAGAGTCCGAGACCATCTCCACGCCTAAAAGGCTCATGATTTTGTAGAACGCCCCAGCAGTGCTACGTTTGAAAGCGCTGTCAGCTTCTCGCTAAGCCGCCGCGCGATCTCTAACAGCATGTTCTCTTCGTTATAGCAGGGAACCACAACCCATAGTGTGGGAGGTACTTGAGACTCTGCCATCCTCGCCTCCTCACCGGTGCAAAATGCAAACCGCAAAGTACCAAAACTCGCGCGCCAGTCTATCAAATTCTCATTCCTTGACCCTTTTTCTCTAAGTCAAATTCTCGCAGGCCAGTTGCACAACAGTCTCAGCTTCGGGATTGGATTCTTCGGTGGCGGCGTACTCTCCCCGAAACGGCGACAGCCCTCCCAGGACGGCCCCGGCCTACCCTCAGACAGCGACCACCCTCTTGAAACTTTACTGAACCGTAAGCTTTACCTCATTTCGCCCTGGCCTATACTGGGCGAGATACTGCGGCATTTTCGCCAAAACCCAGCAGAAAGGCAGCGATATGCACATCCTTTTGGTGGAAGACGACCCATCCATCGTGCGAGCGCTCTCGGAGCTGCTGCGCGCGGAGGACTACGAGGTAGCCGATGCCACCCGGCAAGACGATGCCGTACACCTGCTTGAGCGCGAGCGCTTTGACCTCGCGCTCCTGGATGTAACCCTGGCTCAGGGCACGGGCTTTGGTGTGTGCGCGGCGGCGCGCAACCTCGCTCCCACCATGCCCGTCATCTTCCTCACCGCCTCAGACGACGAATACAGCACCGTGATGGGTCTGGACATGGGTGCGGTGGACTACGTGCCCAAGCCATTTCGCGCGCGCGAGCTGCTTTCGCGCATCCGAGCGGCCCTGCGTCGCGCCGGAGCAGCCGACCAAGTCGTGCACCTGGGCCCCATTGAACTTGATCTCGCTGCGGCCACCGCACGCAAACACGGGATGGAGCTAGAGCTTTCGCCCTTGGAGTACCGTTTGTTGCTGCGTTTTGCCCAACACACAGGCCGTCTGGTCACCCGCGAGGCCCTACGCCGAGCCATCTGGGACGAGGCGGGTGAGTACGTAAGCGACAACGCGCTCAACGTCTCCATCCGTCGCCTGCGCGAAAAGATTGAGAATGACCCCTCCGACCCCCACATCATCGTAACCGTACGCGGCATGGGCTACAAAGCGGTGGGGGATTGCTGATGGGTACCTTAGTACGCAACAGAGTCTTTGCTCATCAGCTCCTCATCATGGTACTGGTCTGCACAGCCCTTACTGTGGCAGCTTTTATGGTGTCGGACAAAGCTGCGGCGGCCTGGTGCGGCCTTGCGGGTCTTGTGAGCTGCCTGCTTTTTAGTGTGTTCTCCTTTGTGCGCTACCGCGAGATTGCTCAGCTAGCAGCCCAAATGAACGAGGTGCTGCACGGAGGACGGCGCGTGAGCTTCTCCGATTGCCGCGAGGGTGATGTGGCCATCTTGCGCGCTGAAGCGTCCAAGCTGGTGTCAAACCTCGCACGCGCCACCGAGCACATACGCAACGAAAAAGGGGCTCTGGCCGATGCTCTGGCCGACATCTCGCACCAGATTCGCACGCCACTCACGGCCATGTCACTTTTGATTCCTGTAGCCGAACGCGCAGACGACCCTGAGGCCCGCACCCGAGCCTTGCGCGAGCTGGAGCGGATGATGGATCGCATATCGTGGCTGGTCACGACCCTTTTGCGCCTAGCCCGCCTGGATGCCGGAGCCCTTACCTTTGAGCGTCGCCCTGTACGAGCAGCCGATGCCATCTCCCGCGCCCTCTCTCCCTTGGAGCTAAGCCTTGAGGTGCGTGGCATAAACCTCACGGTAGATGCTGCCGATGTCACCTTCATGGGCGATGCTGCATGGACGGCCGAGGCACTGGAGAACATCGTGAAGAACTGCGCTGAGGCGACCGGCTCTGACGGGCAGGTGCGCGTGGTAGCAACCGAGAATGCGCTTGCCACGCATATAACCGTGTCCGACAACGGCCCCGGCATCCCCGAGGAAGATTTGCCTCACATCTTCGAGCGCTTCTACCGCAGCAAGGTGCGCCAGGATGCCGACGAACTGGCCTCTCAGGGCTTTGGCATCGGGCTTGCTCTTGCTCAAGCTCTCATCTCTGCTCAGGGCGCAACACTGCGCGCCCGCAACCTGGCCCAGGGTGGCGCCTCCTTTGATATCGCCTTTCCCAAGCTCATCGTATAGTCCTCCT
>CAYTIS010000115.1:0-2778 GCA_964438035.1 uncultured Slackia sp. | reverse complement strand
GGATCGCGCTCAATGTCGCGAATAAGCTGGTTGATCCGCTTGAGCGTTTTCTTATCGTGAGCCTGCCACCACAGGTAGTCGCTCCAGGCATCGTCGGTCCACGCTTTAATCATGCTCGTCCTCGGAAAGCTCGTGGATGACAATCTTTCCCGAGCGGGCCTGATCAGCACCGCGTATGATCTTATCGAGCAGGGAGGGGTTCTCGTAGATGCGTATCGTCTCCATGAGGTTGTTGTAGTCGTGCGCATTGATGACAACGACGTTGGCGCTTGGATCCTTCGACGTCACAAGGATGGGTTCGGTATTGTCACGCGTTCTGTCGAGGTATGTGCGCAAGTGGGAACGAAATGTGCTATAGGAGATCGCTTCCATAGGAGGCTCCTTTCATATGAAGTAGCACAACTTATTGTACTTACCTATCGCAACGACAGCAACGCACGATCGCCTGCAAATCGCCCTCGACTGCTACCTCACCGTCCAGCAATGGCTTGCCTTGATTTGGCTGCCTAGGTATGTCCAAGAAAATGTCCACACCCCCGGGGCTTGCGCTTGCGTTGATAATCAACCTTCCCCTGCGAGCAGCGGCGATGCGTTTTGCTAGGGGTGGACGAGCGATTGGTAGAGGGCTTCCACCTGAGTGCGAGTCTCTTTGATGGAGCCGTTGTTGTGGATCACGTGGTCGGCTATGGCCTCGCGCTGCTCATCGGTGGGTTGCAGGACCAGGCGCGCCCGCACATCAGCCTCGGTCTGCTTGCCGCGCCCCACGGCGCGGGCCAGGCGTAATCCTTCGGGCGCACTGACTGCCACAACTGCATCGGCCCAGGCCAGGCTCTCACGTGAGGTATCCCCCGCCGTCACCTCCACCACCACGAGCGGATACTGCGCGCTCAGCTCGGCGATTGTGCGCTCGCACGCAGCCATGATGGCCGGGTGCGTGATGGCGTTAAGACGCGCGGTACGCTCCGGGGTGGCAAAGGCCTCCTGGGCTAGGCGCGCACGCACCACTTCACCTTGAGCGTTGAGAATGGTGCTGCCAAAGGTACTGACCAGAGCTGTCTTCACCTGCGGATGAACGAGCACCTGATGCCCAATAGCATCAAGATCGATGAGACCCGCTCCCTGCTCAGCAAACAGGCGCGCCACGCAAGACTTGCCCGCACCAATCCCGCCGATAAGCGCGATGGTCATACTCGTCTTGTCGCGCGCCCGCTTGGTTGCGCGGCTCGTCGCCTGCGCCCCTCGCTGCGCGGCCGTCCGCTCTTCAGTCGGCCCGAACACACCCTCCGTCGCCTGCTCTTTTGAGTGCTCAGCCATGCGCCGCACCCCGTCGCCTACTCTTCTGCCTGCGCGATAGCACGCTCTTCGGCCTGCGCCGTGAGTGCAGGCTCACTTGGAGCTGCACCGATTCGATCAACATTCGTAATCATGCCTGCACCCAGCACGGCCTCGCCCTGGTAGAGCACCGCGAACTGTCCGGGGGCCGTCGGCGCCTGGGGCTGATCGAGTAACACGGTGACCACTTGGCCTCCCTTGTCGCTGGCCGATGCAGTGCCAGTACCGCTCCCCGGTATGCTGCTTTCCGGATCGTCGCTTCCCCGTGTGCTGCCCCCCAGCGCGTCACCTCCCGACCCGTCGCTTCCCGGCCGTCCATCACCCAGAACAACGCGGCAGGACACAGCCTGCTGGCGGTAGCGCAGCTTCACCTTACAGACATACTCGCCCCCCTCCGCAGACTGCCGAACCAGCTCATCGGGCGAGATTAGCTGCCAATTCATGCCCGCCACCCGCACGCGGTCAATCATGGAGTCCTCTTCAAAGGCTACCACGATGCGGTTGTGCTCAACGTCCTTTTCCACCACGTAGTACGGCCGGGGCGCGCCGCCAATCCCCAGGCCCTTGCGCTGGCCCACGGTGTAGCGGAACAAGCCCGCGTGCCGACCCACCACTTCACCGGTACGCGTCACGATGTCGCCAGGACCACCTTGCACGCCTTGGCGCTCTAAAAAGGCCTGGTGGTTGCCGTCGGGAATGAAGCAGATGTCCTGGCTTTCGGACTTGGCCGCAATCGGAAGCCCCAGATCAGCAGCTATGCGGCGCACCTCGGGCTTGCCGCCAGCCATCCAGCCTAGCGGCAACAGCAAGCGCGAAAGCTGGTCTTGCGAGAGCATGGAGAGCATGTAGGACTGGTCTTTGTCCACATGAGCGGCACGAGCCGCAAAGAAGCGTCCAGCACACTGCTCAATGCGCGCGTAGTGGCCGGTGGCCACGAAGTCGCAGGGGCCGCTTTCCTGGGCGGCCTCGCGCGCAGCCATGATCAGAGCCGGAATCTTTACCAAAGCATTGCAGTGCACACAGGGACTGGGTGTGGAACCGCAGGCGTAACCCCTCACAAAGGAGTCCACCACACTGCGAGCAAACAGGTCGCGGCAATCACGTACCAGATGGGGAATGCCCAGTTCACGCGCCACCGCCTGGGCGTCGGCAATGGCAGCCTGCGAGGTGGGACCATCGGTAAACAGACAGGTCACGCCCAAGACATCGTAACCCGCCTGCATGAGCAGGGCTGCAGTTACCGAGGAATCCACCCCACCGCTCATGCCAAGGGCAACACGGGGCCTGCGCTGGGAGGAACGGGCAGCATCGCCGCCTTGAAGCGGGCGCGCCCAGGGCTGGGGCCGCACCGCGTATACGTCGTTGTCACTCATGCAGCCCATTCTAGCGCATCACCCTCGCACCCGACCCATAAAGCGATACGACAGCGGCAAGCGCGCAAATACG
>CAYTIS010000114.1:0-2849 GCA_964438035.1 uncultured Slackia sp. | reverse complement strand
CTTCTATGACGCGATATCAAGGGTGCTGAGATTTTCTGCAAAGGGGCTTGAATCCCTTGGAGAGGGTGCTAGTATTACCAACCGCTGGCACTCGGATGGCGTGAGTGCTAGCACTCAAGAGGCGAGACGAGCAAAATCCTGTGCACTGTTTCTCGCCCCTTTCACCACAAGGCAGTACCTGGCACAAGGGAAAGGACGTTCCATGAATCTCAGGCCTTTGGGAGATCGCGTGATTGTGAAGCGCGATGAAGCGGAAACCACCACGGCGTCGGGCCTCATCCTGGCCTCCACCAACAAAGAGAAGCCCCAGAGCGGTGTTGTGCTGGCCGTGGGCGAAGGCAAGCTGGATAAGGACGGCAACCTCATTCCGGTGCCGGTTAAAGAGGGCGACCGCGTGCTGTACGGCAAGTACGGCGGAACCGAGGTCACCGTTGAAGGCGAAGAGGTGCTCATCCTGCGCGCTGACGATCTGTTTGCCATTTACACCAGCTAGATCGACTGCAGGCCACTTTTGCGCCCGCAGTCGTCTCCGTGCATTCACGGAAGAATCGTTACCTCGTTTCCGAAAGGAAGTACACCATGGCCAAGGAAATCAAGTTCCAATCCGACGCCCGCAGTGGCCTTGCCTCCGGCGTCACTAAGCTCTCCGATGCCGTCAAGGTGACGCTTGGCCCCAAGGGTCGCTACGTCGCCCTTGAGCGTAGCTACGGCGCTCCCACCATCACCAACGACGGCGTGACCGTCGCCAAAGAAATTGAGCTGGAAGATCCCGTGGAGAATATGGGTGCCCAGCTGGTGAAGGAAGCTGCCACCAAGACCAATGACGGTGCGGGCGACGGCACCACCACCGCCACCCTGCTCACCGACGTGATTGTGACCGAGGGTCTGCGCAATGTTACCGCTGGTGCCAACCCGCTGGCTGTGCGTCGCGGCATCGAAAAGGCCACCGATGCCATCGTGGAGGCTATCAAGGCCGATGCCATCCCCGTATCTGGTAAGGATCAGATTGCTGCCGTGGGCACCATCTCCGCAGGCGACGAGAGCATTGGCAGCAACATCGCCGAGGCCATGGAGATCGTGGGCACCGACGGCGTGATTTCCGTGGAAGATTCCCAGACCTCCTTTGGCGTATCCATTGAGACGGTGGAGGGCATGCAGTTTGACAAGGGCTACGTATCGCCCTACATGGCCACCGACATGGAGCGCATGGAGGCCGTGCTGAAAGATCCCTTCATCCTCATCACCGACCAGAAGCTTTCCTCCATTCAAGATTTGCTGCCGCTGCTTGAGAACATCATGCGCTCGGGCCGTCCGCTGCTGATTATCGCCGAGGACATCGAGGGTGAGGCGCTGGCCACCCTGCTGCTCAACAGGCTGCGCGGCACCTTCAACTGCGTGGCCGTGAAGGCTCCTGGCTTTGGTGATCGCCGTAAGCGTATGCTGGAGGACATCGCCATCGTCACCGGCGCGCAGGTCATCACTCCCGACTTTGGCATGTCGCTGGCCGATGCCTCCCTGGACATGCTCGGTACTGCCAAGACCGTCAAGGTTACCAAGGACGACACTACGATTGTGGAGGGTGCGGGCGATGCCCAGGCCATCCAGGATCGCGCCGACCAGATCAGAGCCGAGATTGAGCACACTGACTCCGACTTTGATCGCGAGAAGCTCCAGGAGCGCCTGGCCAAGCTGGCCGGTGGTGTTGCGGTGCTGCGCGTAGGTGCTGCTACTGAGGCTGAGCTGAAGGAAAAGAAGAGCCGCATTGAGGATGCCCTGCAGGCCACCCGCGCTGCGGTGGAAGAGGGTATCGTACCTGGTGGCGGCGTTGCTCTCCTGCATGCCCTGCCCGCGCTTGACGCTGTTGCGTGCGCCGATCATGATGAGGAAGTAGGCGTGGCCATCATCCGCAAGGCCATGGAATCCCCGCTGCGCACCATCGCTGAAAATGCCGGCTTTGAGGGCTCTGTCGTAGTGGAAAAGGTCAAGGGCATGAACAAGGGCGAAGGCCTGAACTGCGCCACCGGCGAGTACGGCGACATGATTGCCATGGGTGTGTCTGACCCGGTGAAGGTTGCTCGTACCGCGCTTCAGTCCGCTGTGTCCGTGGCTGGGCTGATTCTGATTACCGAGGCCACCGTCAACGAGATTCCCAAGGAGGGTCCGGATCTGTCC
The DNA here is from genome assembly GCA_964438035.1 of uncultured Slackia sp. Taxonomy (GTDB): domain Bacteria; phylum Actinomycetota; class Coriobacteriia; order Coriobacteriales; family Eggerthellaceae; genus Slackia. Next base: position 677 of record CAYTIS010000114.1, on the reverse strand, counting down.
GCCCTGGCCGGTGCCGGCGGCGGCATGATGTAGCCTCGGCTTATAGAGCCAAGCGCGCGCAGGACTCAGTCCCGATACTGAGTGGCAGCTAGTCCTGACGCTGAGCGGCGGTCAAGCTCTTCGCCCCTCTTCCCTTCGCATAAGCGTGAGGGGGGAGCAGGCGAAGGGCAAACCGCCGCTTTTTATATGGTAGGGATACTGCGGGTACGTTGTGCTGCCTCGTGAAGAGGCGCGTCGTGTGGAGGGGTGCTCGCTCATCGCCTTCCTGCTGAGTCCTCGACCCGTCCCTGCGTTTTGGACACAAGTGTAGTACAATCCCGGCGTTTCATGCAGTAGATAGGCGGCGAGCACCGAAGACGTTCTTCAGGTGTCTCAGGTTGTAGGAGGTATTGATGAAATATTTAGGAACCTCAACCCCCCCCCTTCTCTGCTTAAAGTCTGCGAATCTCTCGAGCTCGCTTCTGACTGTCGCATCGATTTCATAGGCAAATCGAATATCTGGATAGACGATGTTAATGAGGCGGATTCCGTCGCGTTGATGCGCTCTATCGTTTGCGAGGCTATCGCAAAAACAGCACCGGGGCAGTTGCGCATGATGGGCTACGACAGTATGCTTTCGGGTGCCTTTGCCCCTTTCGCCATGCTCTCGTCAGGAGAAACAAGGCAGCTCGATCTTG
>CAYTIS010000113.1:0-2940 GCA_964438035.1 uncultured Slackia sp. | reverse complement strand
GAGCTGGCTCCGTACCTGCTCGTGGGTGCCATCATCGTTGCGGTGGCTGCCGGGTCGATCTACATGACCACTCGTAAGCGTGACACTGCTGCCAGCAAGCAGTAATCACAGCTGTTAACGCTACCTAGAGCGAGTGACGCGGGGCGCCTAAGGGCGCCCCGCTGACCATCTGGCCTCAGTTTGGGTGTAAGGTCTCAGCTTGGCGGTGGATTGATTTGGATCAAAGCCCCTGTTTGTTTGGGGGCTTCGTTTGGACCGGAGTCCCGTTTGAGCCGGGGAAGCACAGGGTTGCTACGTCAGGCAGGAGGCAAGGGATACGCGCGAGGCGAGTGGCCGTTGGCGCACAGGATGGGACCCTGTGGGTCAGCGGCGGTTCGCCAGCGCAAGGGGCAGCAAGGGTGAGCGACAAAGGTGTCGGGCGGGCCTTCGGACGAGGAGCCATGATGAGGATGCGAAAGGACAGACGTGAAGCGCAGGCTGATAATCTTTCTGTGGTCTCTTGTGCTCATCGCTGGCGTATGCATCATGCTCTATCCCACAGTCAGTTCACTGGTCAACGCGCGCAATGCCTCACAAACCATCGTCGAATACGAGGAGATCGTAGCCGAACTCAGCGAGGAAGAGATTGCGGCAATCATACAGGCCGCCACCATCTACAATATACGTCTTGCTGCCAGCCCCGTGGTTATGACCGAGCCCTTCGACCAGGAGACCGTCCGTGTTGCCACCGAGGGCTATGCGGATGTGTTGAACCTCGATGGCGAGGGCCTGATGGGCTATATCGACATCCCCCTCATCGGGGTGCACCTGCCCATCTATCACGGCACCACCACCGAGGTTTTGGCGCGCTCGGTGGGTCATTTGGAGGGCACCTCGGTACCCGTGGGGGGTAACACCACCCATACCGTTTTATCGGCGCATCGCGGCCTCACCGAGGCGCGCCTGTTCACCGACCTTGACCAGCTGGAGGTGGGTGACACCTTTTCGATCACGGTCCTTACGGAGGTTTTGACCTACCAGATCTATGACATTGAGGTGGTTGTTCCTACCGATGTGTCCTCGCTGAACATCCAAGAGGATCGGGATCTGTGTACGCTGGTTACCTGTACGCCTTTGGGTATCAATACCCACCGCATGCTTGTCCATGCGGAGCGTATTGAAACCCCGGATGAAGAGGTCGAAGAGGCGACGCTCGTCCAGTCGGCGGTGTTCTCGTGGTGGTATTTCATCGCAGGCGGCGTGGTGGCGCTGATTGCTCTTATCATTTTGGTTAAACTGGTCCGAAAATCGCGCCGTCGTCGCAGGCGCATCCGCGAGCTGTGGAAGGAGGTGACCGGCCGATGAAGCTGCCCGGGGATCAGCCCAGCCAGCCCAAGCACAGGGCTGCAGGCAAGGCCGCAGGTCCCAAGCACAAGGCCAGCGTGGCCCAGCATGTGGCGCGCATGGCAGCTCGCCGTGCGGGCGAGCCTCGGCACGGCACTCCTCAACACGGTGCCTCCGCCGGTGCCGCTGAGCCAGGTGCTGAGGCCACGCCAAGCCAGAGCAACGAGTCGTCGTGGAGCGAGGTGGTACAGGAGGACGTGCTGGACGAAGGACGTAACGATACCTGGGAGCCACAGCTCAAGCAGGGCCGTAAGGCTCTTAGCGCGCGCGGCCGCCGGCGCATCCACGCCGTATCGGTGAGTGAGTGGGGGGCGGTTAAGCATATCAACCCGCACAAGCGCAGGATGAGTCTTCCCCGACGGATTGCCTTAGGGCTTTCCGTCGCCTTGCTGTGTTTGGGTGTGAGTATCATCATGTATCCGATCGTCAACCAGCTTCTCTACGACCACAAGGTGAGTGAGCTGGTGGAGGAGTTTGATGCCCTCGCCGAAGAGCTACGGCAAAACCAGGCCAGTGCTGCCGAGGCTGAGGGCACCTATCTTGATCTATCCGGCCTGCGCGAGGCCATGGAGGCCTACAACCTGGATCTCTACGAAAACGGGCAGGCGGGTTTTCGCGATGCATGGAGCTACCAGGTGCCCAGCTTTGACCTCACCGAATGGGGCCTGCCGGACAACATGGTGGGGTATCTGAGTATTCCGTCCATGGGTGTGACGCTGCCGGTGTATCTGGGCGCCAACGATGCGACCATGGAGGCGGGAGCAGCGCATTTGTCGCAGACGAGCCTGCCCATTGGCGGCACCAACGCCAACGCGGTTATCGCCGCCCACCGGGGTATGAGAAACGGGGTTTCGATGTTTCTCAACATCGAGATGATTAGCCTGGGCGATTATGTGTAAATGACCAACTCCTGGGAGACTCTCACCTACAAGGTGGTGGAAACCAAGGTGATCTTGCCCACCGACACCCAGGAGGTGCTCATCCAGGATGATCGCGACCTGATGACGCTTATTACCTGTCACCCCCTGGGCGACAATACGCATCGCTACGTGGTGTACTGCGAGCGGGTGGATACCTAGACGACGCATGAAAGGGCGTTGGGCGCCAAGCGAGCGCGCGACGCGAGGAAAGGACGAAGCACGATGTTGGAGCAAAAACGAAGCAGAAGGCTCGTGAACATGGCGCTGTGTGCTCTGGTAGCCGCCGTCTGTGCAGCAGTGCTCATGTTCCCGGCCGTGGCCGTGGGTGAGTGCACCTGTGAGATTGAGGTGCATGGCAGCAACTGCCCGCTGTCCAAATGTACCTGCGAGGGTGAGACCACGGGCAATCACACGGACGATTGCGCCCTTGCGGGCATGAATTCTGATTTGACCACCTGCGTGTGCGTGGCCGACGTGCACGCCGAGGGCTGCCCGCGCTATGAGGCTGAGGGCGAGGTTTTGGAGGCCGCAACCCTGACCACCCTGGCAGCAAGCACGGATGATGCCGAGGTAAGCGATGAGGCAGCTGCCGAGGATGAGGCTTCCGAGGAGACGGAGGCCACCGAGGAGGCCAGTG
>CAYTIS010000112.1:0-3044 GCA_964438035.1 uncultured Slackia sp. | reverse complement strand
TCAAGGTGGGCGCGGTTATGCATCCTTTGGCCACCAACTTCAATGGAAAGGATCTTGCCCACCAGTTTCAGCTGGTGAGACCTAAGGTCTATATCTGCCCTACCTTCTATAAGAGCATTGACTTTGAGGCGCAACTACACACGGCTTGGCACACCGCGCCTGAAGACATGACCGTGCTGCTGCTTGACTGCCACGACGCACCCAGAAAAGATTCGGTTCTGCCCCGCCTGAGCGAGGCGCTGAGCTGCGCGCCCTATGAGAAAGCCGCAGCTTCGCAGGCCGATGAGGTGGCCTGTATCCTTTCGACCTCGGGTACCACAGGCAGACCTAAGGCTGTATTGCTCACGCACAACAACGTGGTGTTTTCTGAGCGCTCGTATGTGTCGGTTCTCGATCTTACGCCCGATGACGTATGCTGGATGCCCTCACCCCTCAACCACGCTACGGGCTTTTTCCATGGACTGATCGCCACTATGTTCGTAGGAGCATCCACCTACCTCCAGAGATGCTTTACTGCCGAGGCCGCTGTCGCACTCATCAACCGCGAGGGCTGCACCTGGTCACACGGGGCCACCCCCTTCGTACACGACATCGTGACCTATATGGAACAGACCGGTGCACGGGTGCCCAGCCTGCGCTTTTACCTCTGCGGAGGTGCCCCGGTGCCAAGCATCATGGTTCATCGCGCCTGGGCGCTGGGTTTTTTGCTGTGTGAGTCGTATGGATCCACCGAAAGCTGCCCCCATGCCTATGTACCCCTGAATGCGTGCCTGAGCTGGAACGGAGCGTGGTCAGGTATTCCCTATGAGGGGATTGAGGTGCGCGTGGTAGACGAGCAGCATAACACGGTTGCACCCCTTATCCAAGGAGAGGAGGCCTCACGCGGGCCGCACCAGTTCGTGGGCTATCTCAACGACCCCGTCGCCACCGCCAAGGCCTTGGATGACGAGGGCTGGTTTTACAGTGGCGACCTCTGCGTGATGGATGAGGAAGGGCGAATTCGCATCACGGGCCGCAAAAAAGAGATTCTCATCCGTGGGGGCGAGAACATCTCGGTCAACGAAGTGGACGAGGGCATGGAGGGCTGCCCGGGAATCGGCGATCACGCCACCATCGGCATCCCTGATGAGCGGCTGGGTGAGCGCATCTGCACCTTCGCCGTGCCCCTGGGTGAGGCGCGCCCAACCTTGGATGAAATTCAGGAATATCTGCGCGGCAAGGGCGTGGCCAAGAGGCTGTGGCCCGAGCGGATTGAGTACATCGACGCAATTCCCCACACCAAGACGGGCAAGGTGAAGCGCTACAAGCTCATCCAGGAGTTTGAACGACGAGCACAAAGCCACACGGCAGAATAGCGGCTACCCCTGGGTCGTATGTATCTGAGGGAAGGCGGCTGCCGCATCAAGATCCATCACGAACTCGATGAAGCTTTCGAACGCAAGATTTTTGAACTCGGCCTTCTTATAAATCATGTACACCTGGTGAAAGTCGTAGGGCACCTGCTCCTCGTCGATAGGGATAAGACACACCCGCTCAAAGGGCTTTAGTCCGATGGTGTCCAGCACGATCGCGCAGGCATCCACGCGCATGGCCGAAATCATGCCCCCCGCCGTAATCTCATCATCAAACTCCATCTTGGCCGACAGATGGTACTTCTCAAGCAACTCGGCGATGTCATCGCCAATGGGGGTGCCGCGCCGGTAGGTGCAGATGCTGTGGCCTGCCAAATCCTCCATCCGTACCACCTGCTTGGTAGCCAGCGGGTGACACTCATTCACCGCCAACACCACACGCTGAACCGACACGGGTTCAAAACACAGGCAGGGATCTTCTTCTTTGCCCTTGGCGGCAAAGGCCACGTCATAGCTATCGTTTTTGAGCCCCTCAAGCAGGGATGCCGAAAAGCCCAGCATAACCTCGAAGCTCACCTCAGCACTGTAGCGCTCGTGAAAGGCCTCGATGAGTGAGGGTAGGTAGTCTCCCGACACCGTATAGATAGCACCCACCCTGAGGGTGCCAGAAAGCTTGCCGGTGTATTCGTGCATGATCTCGATGCCGCGATCCAGCTCGCGCAGGGCCTTATCCACATACTCGGCAAATTCGCGACCGTAGCGAGTCAGACGCACGTTGCGACCCTCACGCTTGAACAGGGGTACACCCAGCTCACGCTCAAGGGACTTGATGGCATCGGAAAGGGCTGGCTGGCTGATATAGAGCTCTTTAGCGGCCCTGGTGTAGTGCTGGAGTTCGGCGAGCTTTCTAAAGTAATAGAGCTGGGAGAGGTTCATGCGTCGTACCGTCCCGTCTTGGGCCAAAGAGGTGCATGCGCGAGACCGAGGCTTCCAGAAAACAGGGGTATGCGCCGGCTCGACGAGAGGTAGTGCCATTATACGGAAGCCAAGGTGGAAGGCGCGCTACCGGAGGAATATGGGCTCGCGTTTTATACCCATATTGCAAGAATTGGGTATATTTTACAGTCCGGGTGGAAGCAGGGCGAGTGCGCGGGAAAGATGCCAGCAAGCCCCAGCACAACCGCCTTAAAGCCCTGTGCAAGCCCTGTTATCTCGGGAAACAGTCATTGGTTTTGCCGATGAATCCGAGATTTTTTGGGGGCATAACGAATTGGATATTCCCACACAATCGCCGGATAATGTGAATCAAAGAGCAAGGGAGCTCTGGCAAGGATCCATCTGAAAAAGGAGGTTCGAATGAATCCTAACGCTAAGATCACCGACGAGCAGTTTGAGGCCTACCTCAAGCAGATTCGCGAGTTGGTGGAAGGGCCCTTCGACGAGATGCAGAAGGAGATTGAGGTCACCAACACCTTCCCGGAGGAGTTCTACGAGCTCTCCAAGAAAAATGATCTCTACCGCTTCTACATGCCCTCCGAGTACGGTGGATGGGACCTCAACGAGCTTGAAATCCTGCGCGTCCAGGAAGAGTTCTCCCGTGGCCCCGGTGGCATGCGCATGCACCTGCATCACGCAGCCGACATGAACTGGCGCATCCTTGATGACTACGGCAAGCCCGAGCTCAAGGCCAAG
>CAYTIS010000111.1:0-3101 GCA_964438035.1 uncultured Slackia sp. | reverse complement strand
GCGTCAGGAAAAAGCCCATCTGCGCCAGCCCAGTCCAAATCTCGGCAAACTCGGGATGCGCAAGCGGCTCACCTCCCGTAACGCACACCCAGGTAGTTCCGGCATCACGCGCCTCTTCGGCAATGCGCAGCCACTCCGCCGCAGACATCTCGCAGCCGTGTTTGGGAATGTCTTTGGCCTTGAGGTGAACATAACACATGACGCAGTCGAAGTTGCAGCGCGGGGTCAGCTCGAAGGATCCCGAGATGGGAATGCCATCTTTGAAGGCCTTTTCCCATACCTGCTGGTAAAACGAGTCAAGCCACTCCATGCGCCGACAGGCTGGCTCAAAATCCTCGCTCACGATGCATCCCCGCCTTGCACCCCGCCGTGTGCGCGCGGCCCACCCAGCGGCCATAAGCGGTCGAATGCCTCTTTGGGTAGACGGGCCACAATCTGCCCCCGCATCACGCCATCATCGAGGATATTGTGCTTTTCTAACACCTTGAGAAAGTCCTCGATGTCGGCACGCGCCTGTTCCTCAGTCACCTCGGAGAAGTGCTCCATAACGCGCGCCACCAGGTCATCCTTGGTAAACTCGCAGCCTTGCATGTAATCCCATAAGTAGGCGGCTGAAGACGAAATATAGACAATCGAGCGCACCTCGCGCACCCTCTCACCCGTAGGCACAATGACATACTGGCCTGCAACCTCACGCAGCACCAGCTGATCTTTAAGTCTCATCGACGACACCTCCTTAGTACTGCCTCGTCCTGTATCTGTCCTGTATCGTATCGCTTCGTTGTGTGCACAAGCTCAAAAGTGGGATCTTTCGCACACGCTGCCTCCTCAAAGAGCACGCTTGTTTTCGCTCGATGTATAGCAAAGGCCATAGGAGCGCAGAAGCTTCATGCGACCCTGCGCCTCCACAAGCGCGCCAAGACTTATGCGGCTGCGCTTCTCATCTCCCCGAAACAGCCGAGAGGCGCGCTGTACCCAAGCAAAGGGCAAAAGCCAGGGGCGCTGGGCAAGCCAGGGGCGCCCATCCTCCAGCTGCTTGGCCGAGGGAATAAGCAGCCGCTGCAAACGACGCGGGATGCTTTCATACTGGGCCGCGATAGTAAGAATGGCGCCACGCCCCTTCCCTCGGCGCGCCTGACCGAATACGCCTGCGCATGCCGCATCCTCCAGCAGGGCCTGCGGAGCAACCTCGCAAAACAGAGGGTCGGCTTCAAAACCCAGGCGGCGACCCACAGCCATGACATCGGCGTAGAGGCCGCCCAAACCCAGCGCTTCAATCTGCTGAGCAAGCTCACTCCAGCGAATCTCTGCGCCATGAACCTTCTGAAAGAGCATCAGGTCGGCAATCATCCTTAAGCCCGCCCCTGCATCGCAGAGATGCTTGGCAAGATGCAAAAAGAGATAAAGGTAGTGAGCTGTAGACTCCAAAGTCCACAGCTCCTCGCCCTCCACGACAAGGCGCACGGGGCGACTCGCAGCCGCGAGCACGCAGTGGTTCCACCGGTCCTGGCGAGCACTACCCGTCCCAAACAGGGTCGGGTGCAGCTCCAGGGAAAGCACGCCGTGGCGGTCCTCATATCCAATGACCTGCAGCTTATCGGGTACGTTAAGGCTATCAGGATGAGAGGAAAGCCGCCAGCCCTCCCGCTCAAGCACCTCATGAGCTGCAACGATATGCTCCGGGGCAAGGTAGATATCCTCGTCGCAGGACGGCCGGTAGTCCGCCAGTGCGCCATAGAGATGACGACAAAGGATGCCCTTGAGCACAATCGGGCACAGGCCTGCCTCCCGCAATGAGCGATAGATCTCTTTCAAGCGCTGCGTACGTTGAGCCTGCGTGGCCACGGTAACGATAGTTTGTCGCTGGAGTTCTTCGCGCAGATCCGACGGGCAGCTCGCGAATTCCGGGCACTGAAGCGCGCCCTGGTAGAAGAGCGCTGCCATGGACTGCTCGCGCGCTACCTGGGCCAAAAGCCCCCAATCAGGCCGCTCGAGAGAGCGGTCCTCGCAGCCCAGAGCACACCCAAGAACCCGCAGCAGATTCTCAAGCTGCACCGCCGCTATCTCCCTTTGTCTTCTCATCTAGCACGCCTCATCGCCCGTGACATCCCCGATGCCGATGCAGCGATAAAACTTAAGTGGCTGCTCCTCATGGACGACATAAAACATCTCGGGCTGCTCGCGCAGTTCACAGATTGCATCGGCAAAGTCCTCATCAGTATGCGCACATCGCGCATTCGGATAGGATGCCAGCTGATCGCGAAATTCCGGAATGTCACTGCAGACGATGCGCTTGCCAAGACACATTGCCTCAGCCACGGTAATGCCAAAGCCCTCAAAACGCGAAGGCTGCACGTACACGTCAGCGGCCTTCATCCACGAATAGGGGTTATCTAATGCCCCCACAAGAACAAAGCGACCGCTCAGACCCAAAGTCTCAATCTGGTGCTCTAGCTCAGCGCGCTGCTCGCCCTCCCCTACGGCAATCCATTGCACATCAAGGCCGCGATCAAGGAGCAGCCGGCATATCCGAAGCGCACGGTCATAGCCCTTCTGCCGCACCAGGCGACCAACCGTGACCACCCTCACGGCGCACTCAGTACACTCAATGCACTCAGACAGCTGTGGCAGCGGTTCGTCAGCCATAGTGCGGATGGCTTGGGCCGACACTATATTCGGAACCAGCATGAATCGGTCTGCATAGTCCGGAAAAAGCTCCTGGAGCACCTGCTTGCTGTGTTCGGAGACCGTGGCGATGCGCTTAAAGGCAGCGAAGTAGTGAGTATCAAGCGCCCGGTCATACGGATAAGAACGATAGTCGTTATGAACGAAGCTCACCTTTCGATCGGCCTTGACATAGTCCGCCGTGAAATACGTGCTCTTTCGCTCAAGATAGGCCACGGCAATATCCGCCGAAAGCCCCCGGGTATTAAACAGCTGACTCACATGATTCCAACCAATATAGAGCTGCCTGCCGCTCAGCCGCTGGAAAACGCAGCCCGCAAGATAGCACAGGCTATGCCACGCACGGACACCATCTCCCCTCATCAGATAGCGCAGGGGAGCCAGTTTGCGGCTGCGGGCAAAAATGGCAAAAGTCT
>CAYTIS010000110.1:0-3287 GCA_964438035.1 uncultured Slackia sp. | reverse complement strand
TGGACTCCAATGCTCCGGATGACGTGCAGCGTTTTCAGACGCAGGGTTGTTCGGCCAGGACGTGGAAGCAAATCCTCAATGGAACTACGGTAGATGAAGCCTATCAAGAGCAGATCGATGGAGGCTTGATGATGCGTGCCGACACGCTCGATGAACTTGCCGACCAGCTGGGATTTGTCGATGAGGATAAAGAGCAATTCTTGGCTACGATTGAGCAGTACAACGAAATGTACGATGCGGGCGAGGACACGCAGTTTGGTAAAGAGGCCTACCGCCTTTCCGCCATCCGTGAGGCTCCGTTCTACGGTGCATGGTTTGGTGGTGCTCTCCTCACTACCCTTGATGGCGTGCGCATCAACGAGAACACGCAGGTACTCGACACTGAGGGCGAAGTGATTGAGGGCCTTCATGCTGTAGGCACCTGCTCGGGTAGTTACTACGCAGGCAATTATCCCGTGTATATCGTAGGCAACTGCTTGGGTCGCCAGATGACGTTCGGGCGTTATGCCGTACGCTATCTAGAAGGTGAGCTTTCTTAACTCGTCATCGCGCTCCTTGCTGACATACTTCATTGACTCCCTCCCTTGGCCCGCCGCTCCCCTCCAGCGGCGGGCCTTTTACGCTTGAGAGGACAATGTGCCTTCAGCTACGAAAACATGAAAGGGAGTTCTGCGGGCCTCGGCAGCCGCGACGGCCTCTGCGCTCGGCAGCTCAGCCTCCGTTTGCCCAAAAGCGCAAGGGTGTGCGTTGTTCAGAAACACGCTGCCTGCTATACTGTCACGCGCTGGCACTTTATCGTACTAAAGTGCCAGCCTGGAAGAAGGCCCCGGGACGGCCCAGGTGCCGCTGTATACAGGATGGGAAAGACAGGACGCCATGACCAAAAAACTTAAGACTCTGTTTGTGGGTGTCGCAGGTGTGGTGCTGACCGCCGCGCTCCTTGGCTGCTCAAGCACTACGGAGGGTACGGAAAGTGAGGCGAGTACGGCCACCGATCCCTCGACGCTCACCACGCTCATCGTGGGCTTTGACCAGTCTTATCCGCCCTATGGCTTTGTGGGCGATGATGGCGAGTATACCGGCTTTGACCTGGATCTTGCCGCCGAGGTGTGCGAACGGAATGGCTGGGAACTTCAGCTTGAGCCCATCGACTGGGATGCCAAGGACACGCTGCTCAACAGCGGGGCTATCACCTGCATTTGGAACGGATTTACCATGGAGGGCCGCGAGGATGACTACACCTTCTCCGATCCCTACATGCTCAACGAGCAGGTGGTCGTCGTTCGGGCTGACAGCGATGTATCCAGTTTGGAAGATCTTGCCGGAGCTGTCGTAATCACCCAGGTGGATTCGGCCGCGCTGAGCGTGCTGGAGGGTGACCAGGCCGAGCTTGCTGCCACCTTCGCCAGCCTTGACACCATCAGCGACTACAACACCGCCTTCATGCAACTGGAGTCGGGTGCTGTGGATGCTGTGGCCTGCGATTTATCCATTGCCCAGTACCAGATGTCTGCCAACCCCGATGCCTATGTGATGCTTGATGAGGCGCTGTCCTCCGAGCACTATGCCGTGGGCTTTAGACTGGCCGACACCGAGCTGGCCGAGGTGGTCACCCAGACCCTGCAGGAGATGGTAGCCGACGGCACGGTGGAAGAGCTGTGCGAGAAATACGCCGACTATGGCCTGACCTACGACAACTGGATTTTGTCGTAGCACATTCGAGATGATGCGGGCGTTTTGCGCCGCCCGTCCATGACAAACACGATCGCGGGAGGCTTACCTCCCGCGATTTGCGCGTATGGTAAAAATCCACCGAACGCAAAACCGGCTGCGACCTGCAGCCCACACGCAGCGATAAGGAAAGGGATGCCTGTGGAGCTGATCACCATGGTGACGATGCTGGGCGAGGGATTTCTGGTAACGCTTCAGATTTTCTTCCTCACGCTTATTGGCGCGCTGCCCTTAGGTCTTGTGGTTGCCTCAGGGCGCATGAGCCGCTTTAAGCCCTTAGCGCTGCTGGTACGCTTCTACATCTCGGTCATGCGGGGTACGCCGCTCATGCTGCAAATGTTCGCCATCTACTTTGCGCCCTACTACGTGTTTGGCATCGACCTCAACACTGATTCCAAGTTCAACGCCACCATCTTCGCCTTCATCATCAATTACGCCGCCTATTTTGGCGAGATTTATCGCAGCGGTATTCAGTCGATTCCGCGCGGTCAGTACGAGGCGGCTCAGGTGCTGGGCTATTCGCGGATGCAGACCTTTATGAAAATTGTGCTGCCGCAGGTCATCAAGCGTATTTTGCCAGCCATGGGCAACGAGATCATCACACTAGTCAAAGACACCTCGCTTGCCTTCGCCATCGGTGTAGCCGAAATGTTCAGCACGGCTAAGGCACTTGTGGCCTCGCAGGTGAGCATGGTGCCCTTCGCCATCGCTGCGGTGTTTTACTGGGTGTTCAACTTTGTGGTGGAAGTGGTGCTCAACCGCATCGAAAAGAGGCTTGCCTATTATCACGACTAGGACGATGAGGGTGCTGGTTTTGGGCCGCGCGCCAAGAGTGGCCCCTTCGCCATACAATAATGAATGACTCAAGGAGCGTGTATGTCCGACACAAAACCCATCGTGCGCCTGGCGCATATCAAAAAGAGCTTCGGGTCTGCTGAGGTGCTCAAGGACATCACCCTGGAGGTGCATGCGGGCGAGGTGGTGGCCGTGATCGGTCCGTCGGGTGGAGGTAAGTCCACCCTTCTTCGCTGCGCCACCCTGCTTGAAACCTTTGATGCAGGTGAGCTGTCCTATGGCGACCTTGAGGTGGCTCATACGGTTGGTTCGTGCGCCGTCTACGGCTCAAAGTCGGTGCTCAAGCAGGCGAAATCACGTTTTGGCCTGGTGTTTCAGAACTACAACCTGTTTCCGCACTATACGGTGCTAAAAAACATCATGGACGCGCCCGTAAGCGTGCAAAAGCGTCCCAAGGATGAGGTGGAGCGCCAAGCACGCGAGCTGATTACCAAGATGGGGCTTGAGGGTAATGAGAACAAGGTGCCCTGTGAGCTTTCGGGCGGCCAGCAGCAGCGGGTGAGTATCGCGCGCGCCCTGTGCACCAATCCGAGCATCGTGTTTTTTGACGAGCCTACGAGTGCGCTGGATCCTGAGCTAACCGGTGAGGTACTCAAGGTGATTAAGCAGCTGGCGGCCGAGCACATGACCAGGGTGGTCGTGACCCACGGGATGCGGTTCGCGCGCGACGTGGCCGATCGCATCATCTTCATGGACGGCGG
>CAYTIS010000109.1:0-3502 GCA_964438035.1 uncultured Slackia sp. | reverse complement strand
GGGCTGCCAGGCACGAATTCGGGGGTGCGCGAGCGCTTCTTGCCCTTTGTGGTGCCTCCTGAGCCGGTGGGTGAAAATCCCGTGCGTACCCGCATCCCGGCCTTTCTCTGGTCGGCGGCCGTGGAGTGTGGTCCTCGCCTTACGGCAAAAAACGCCGGGGTGCGCGGTGCTGAGCGTCTGTCCACCTCGGTGAAGCTCATCATCAACCATGGGGGCAACTGCCTGACCAACCAGCATGCCAATATCAACCGCACCCACGATATCCTGGCTGACGAGGATAGGTGCGAGTTTATTGTGGTCTGCGACCTGTTCATGACCGACTCGGCCACCTATGCCGACATCGTCTTGCCTGATGTGGCCCGCGTCGAGCAGCCCAACATGGTGTCCTCCGGCAGTGCTGACATCGTGCGCGCGCTCGTGCGCGGGGGAGAGTGGGGTGCGCAGCGCAAGAATCGCCGCCCGGCCTGGGAGGTTGCCTTGGCCCTCGCCGATAGGCTGGGGGTGGGGGAGGCCTTTCGCGCTCAGGGGCGTAGCGAATGCGATATTTCCCGAGGTCGTCTTGCTCATGCTGAGGCTGCGGCCTGCGTCGAAAGCCCTCCTGACCTCGATGCCTTGGGAGAGTCGGCCCTGTGGAAGACGGGATACGCCGGCCCGTCAATCGCCTATGCCGATTTTCGTGCCGACCCTGAGGCGCATCCTTTGGCCACTCCCTCGGGCAAGATCGAGATTTACTCCCAGCGCTTGGCCGAGCTGGCCTCTGAGTTGGACTACGCAAAGGATCAGGCGATCGATCCCTTGCCCGTCTATCGTCCTGAGCTTGAAGGGGCTTCCTCTTTGCTTCGCGCCATCTATCCCTTCCAGCTGGTGGGCTTTCACGGCCGGCAGCGCACGCACTCCTCCTTTGGCAACGTGGCCGAGCTTGCTCAGATTGCTCCTCACGAGCTGCTCATGAATCCCCTTGATGCTCGTGAGCAGGGCCTTGCGAGTGGCTGCAAGGTTGTGGTGGAAAACGAGCGGGGAGCGCTTGTGGCCACCCTGCGCGTGACTCCGCGCATCATGCCGGGCGTGCTTGGCCTGCCCCAGGGGGCCTGGCATCAAGCGGACATGGAGGGCGATCGCCTGGATTGGGGCGGCTGCGTCAACACCCTCACCTCCGACAGGCCCACGGCTCTGGCGCGGGGTAATCCCCAGCACAGCATCCTCGTGCGAGTGCGCCGCCTCACCGATGAGGAAGCTGCCCGTGCTCCTGAGAGTTACCTGGGCCTGAACTGCGATTTCGAGGCCCGCTCGAGCGAGGATTTCGGCAGCTAAGGTGAATCAAGGTGGAACTATAAGGGTACCTATCCGTGCCCATTCAAATCTACGAGGGTATCTGGGCGGGTGTACAATCGTGACATCGTTGGCGGCACGGGGTCGCAGGACTTGGCCCGCATACGCATACGCATGAGGCTTCGCGGCAGGGGGTGTGCCATGATGGGCTTTTCGCGCAAGCTTAAGCAGTATGGATTCGTCTTTGACCAGCGTCGATGCACGGGATGCAAGACGTGCATGGTGGCCTGCAAGGACTATCACGGCCTCGAAGGAGGCCTGGCTTTTCGCGTCATCTATGAGTACGCAGGAGGCGACTGGGTTCAAGACGAGGACGGGGCCTGGATCCAAGATGTGTTTTGCTACTATCTCTCCCTTTCCTGTAATCACTGTAGCAACCCGGTGTGCGTGCGCTTTTGCTCCTCGGGCTGCATCAAAAAGGATGACCAGGGCTTTGTGACGATTGATGCCTCGCAGTGTTTGGGCTGCCAGCAGTGTATGCTCGTGTGTCCCTACCACGCCCCTCGCTTTGACGAGCGTCGTGGCGTGGCTGTCAAATGCGATGGCTGTCGCGATCGGGTGCGGGAGGACCGCGCGCCCATCTGCGTGGATTCGTGTCCCCAGCGCGCTTTGTACTTTGGCCCCTTTGGCGAACTTGATTTGGATAGCTGCCCAGATACTGATGCCTGTGTGGCACCCCTGCCTTCGCCCGATCTTACCCAGCCCAACTACCTGGTAAAACGAAGTGCCGTAGCCCGTGAGATGGGCGATGGCAAAGGGAGTATCCTCAATCTCTGCGAAGTTTGATCCACACGGCGCACGAAGCGCTCAAGCACGCACTCCAATACGTTCCAACACGCACACCGACAAAATTTCGCGTTGCGCGAATACCTGCCAAGCGCTCTTTTCTCCTTGTTACCATCAAGCGTTACCCGTTGAAAGAGGGAGCCTTACCTTTCTGGTTGGCTTCCTGTTGATAGCAAAGGAGTTTGCATGTCTGATACACCCCGTATCCTCGCGATTGTCGGATCGCTGCGCAAGGAATCGTTCAACGCCCAGATGGCCCGCTTGGCTCAAAAAGCCCTTGATGAGCGTGCCCAGTTTAGCGTGTTAGATTACGCCGACGTGCCGTTTCTTAACCAGGATGAGGAGTTTCCCGCCCCCGAGGGCGTGAGGCGAGCGCGCGAGGCGGTTGCGGCCGCTGACCTGGTATGGTTTTTCATGCCGGAATACAACCTGGCGCTGCCAGCGGCTCCCAAAAACCTCATCGACTGGCTCTCGCGTCCCCTGGTGCTCGGCGACTACCAAACCCCGCGCCCGCTCACGGGCAAGCTTTATGCCATCAGTGCTGCCGCCGGTTCTTCCTCGGGGGCTCACGCTCGTGCTGCCCTGGTGAAGCTGCTGGACTTTTTGGAGGCGCAGCTGGTTGAGGGGGCGGATGAGGGCTATCAACTCACCCCCGAGGCCTTCCAAACCGGTGTGTGGACTCCCTCGCAGGAGGATCTGGAGCGTCTTTCTGCCCAGGTAGACCGGGTGCTTGCCGCCCTGCAGGGCTAGGCAGCTCTCTTTGTCCATGATGACCCGGCGTGTCCTGTTGAAAACTTGGGCACCGGGCCATCCGCCTTTCATGGGCTGCCCCACCTGTAGTATGATAGGCCGCGTTGACAGACGCGGGGCAGCGGCCCGCGCAAGGCATGCGGGAAGATAGGAGACACCCATGGGACTGCAGGCTGAGGAGACGCTCGAGATAGAGGATTTCGAGGAGTTTTCCAATTACCTCCGCGCTCATACGCGCGTGTTCATGGAGGTCGGTGGGAAGACGTACTACCTCACCCACACCGATGGGTACTGGCGGGCGCAGGACTGCGCGGTCTTTAACGACAAGGGGCATTTCACCGACTGTTCCGAGCTTGTTCCCACCCTCGGCGAGTTTGTAGGCCTGCCCTGGATTGAAAACAAGTCGCTGGCCGATGTGTTTCACGAGTCCAAGTTCTATCGGAGCATCCAGGACTAAGCCTGATTTTTAACAACTACTACCCGGCATCGCCCGGCACCACTCGAAGGCCGCCCTGCGGCCTTCGTCTTTTGGAGCTCTCTTCCCCAGACTTTTGCGGCACAAAGGATTATTTAGCTGCGAGTGCTTGAATCTTAATATGCAAGACGTTATTCTTACGATGTAAGTACATAACGAACG
>CAYTIS010000108.1:0-3508 GCA_964438035.1 uncultured Slackia sp. | reverse complement strand
CGTCATCGAGCCTGATAATCGCATCAGCCTCAAGACCCGATTTATCCCGATAGTGATAGAGCACACCACCCAGACAGCGCGTGTATACGCGCAGATCACGAACACACAGCGTTTCAAACAGGTACCCCATGGACGGCAGATCGTCAAGAAGCGCATTCGGGTCTGCCTCAAGGGCGGCTGCAGCCAAGGAAGGGTCGCAAAGATGCCACGTCGCTGCCGAACGAAGCGGCGTGCGCGACCTAAGACTCGGCGACCACGCAGGAAGGTTTTCTGTCACAAAAAGTCTTTTGAGTCCTGCAAGATACGATCTTAAGGTCGGCTCACTCATGCCGATACCTCTATCGTGAATATCGGCAAGCAGTGTTTTGCGTGATGCTCCTTGTGCGCTATTGCGAGCAATGGAACGCAGCAGGGCACGTGAGCGCTCTGGGTCAAGCGAGATACCCGTTGCCTCTAATAGGTCTGTTTCGCAAAGCGCATCCAGATAATCCGCCGCAACCCCGGGATCGCGAAGCCCCTGTGCAATAGGAGCGGGCCATCCGCCACAACAGATAAGCTCAGCATAATCTTCCACCGCAAGCTCAGATGCGCCTTCAACATTCTTTGCGCTGGAAGCGTCGTTAAAGAGCGCCGAGAGGCTCACTTCTCGGGTGGACTCTCCGGATTCCTCCAGAGTCAAAGGATCCATATTGATGCGCGCAATACGCCCTGTTCCGCTGTGCTGCGGGATGTTTTTATCATGTGGTCCAAAGGGAGTTGCTGATCCGGTAAGGAGAAATTGTCCCGGAGTTCCCCCACTCTCATCGATTGCGTGGATGACAGCATCCCAGAGAACCGGTGCTACCTGCCATTCATCGATAAGGCGCGGTTGCTCCCCTCGGAGGAGCAGCGAGGGACGAACCGCTGCGGCCTCCATGTTTGCGGCGTAGGCATCAGGGTCGCGCATTCTGAGCTCGCTTTTTGCAATTTGCGAGCAGGTGGACGTTTTCCCACACCACTTTGGACCACGAACAAGGACAGCTCCCGATCGCGAGAGCTTCTGCGTAAGAGCACTATCAACCAACCTCGGAATATAGATGCCTTCTGCCAAGGAATTGTCAGCTGCCATCGCGCTCTCGTTTCGCATCGGTGATGATGCGGCGAGTATACCGTTTTTTCGCATTTGGCGCTCTTTTGTTTTCGTGTTTGGCGAAGATTCATTTTCGTGTTTGGCGCTCTTTTGTTTTCACTTTTGGCGTGCATCAATAGCAGATTGTAAGCTCCTGTCCCTTGCAAGAAGATCGATATCGTGTCGTTCAATTTTATCTTCGTTAAATATGGATGGGGACGCACTCTTCGGCCCACGGCACACTTGGTGAAAAGCGCAAAGAAACACCACAATGAACTGGGGTTATTGGTGAGATGAGAGAACAAGGGGTCAGGCGCGGGTTTGCGTTACAATCGCCCGAGCGAGAAACGAGGTGCGATGACCCAAGACGTGACCATAGAACGCCTGGCCTATGGCGATGCTGGTATTGGCAAGGCCAAGGACGGAAAGACCCTGTTCGTGAACAATACCTGTCCCGGCGACACGGTGACGGTAGAGGTGGTGGCCGACAGGGGCAATTTTTTGGAGGGGCGACTGATTCAGGTACTTGAACCCTCGCCTCACCGCGTCAGACCGGCATGCTCCTTGGCCGGTATCTGCGGGGGCTGTGGCTGGCAGCAGGTGTCTTACGAACGTCAATGCACCGAAAAGCGCGACAACGTAATCTCGCAGCTACATCGCACGGCTCACCTTCCCCGTGAGCGTGCCGAAGCGCTTGTGCAGGCCTGCGTGTCCTCCCCAAAGCAGTTGGGGTACCGCAATAAGCTCGAGTTTAACTGCGCTGACGTGCCGGGCCGGGGCTTTATCATGGGTTATCACCGTAAGGGTTCCGACCAGATTATCCCCCTTGATGCCTGCCCTCTTGCCCACCAGGCCATTGAGAAGATGCCCAAGGCTGTGCGCGGAGCGCTGCGTTTCCTCAGCGCGCGCGCCGACCTGGGAATTCATCGCGTGGGTATACGTCACTCTGAACGCACGGACGACCTTGAGATAGCCATATGGACCCGCCCCAGCAGCTTTCCGCGAGCGATGGTGGCTACAACCATTGAACAGGCCACCAAGGCCACCGGAGTGGTGCGCATGATGGCCGAGCCGGGTGCAGCCCGCAAGATTAAGGGTATTGAGGTGCTGAGTGGTGCAGCACGCTGGCGCGAACAGGTGGCTCACGAGAACTTCGCGGTAAGTGCACCCTCGTTTTTCCAGGTGAACACCCGCCAGGCCGACGTGCTGGTCAAGCTTGCACTTGAAGGACTGGAGCTTGGTGAAGACGACGTGGTAGCCGACCTGTACTGCGGCGTGGGTACTTTCACCCTGCCCTTGGCCCGCCGAGCTGATACCGTGTTCGCCGTGGAAAGCTACGGCTCAAGTGTGCGTGACCTACGCCGGGCGGCCGAGGCGGCTTGCCAGGAGAATATCGAGATCATTGGCGGAGATGCCGTCCGCGAACTGCCAGAGTTAGGCGAGCTGGATGCCCTGCTGGTCGATCCACCCCGCTCAGGACTTGCCAGGCAGATCATTGGCAGCATCGCCCAGGCAGCCCCGCGCCGGCTTGCCTACGTGAGCTGCAACCCTGCAACCTGGGCCCGCGACGTGGCGCGTCTGGAGGTGACAGGGTTCACACTCACCCGCGCCATCCCCGTTGATCTCTTCCCTCAAACACATCACGTCGAAGTGGTGTCGCTCTTGACGAGAGCGTGAGCCGTCGCGCCCACACCCCTCGGGAAGCGTATACTGGGTGCGGCAACGATTTTCCCCTAGCAGACGAGGAGAACATCATGGCGCTGAGCAAAATTCTTGTCGCATACGACGGTTCGGAAAGCTCGCAGCGGGGCCTTCAGCAGGCGGCCCAGATTGCATCCCTCGATGAAGGCATCGCCATCGACGTAGTGAACGTGGTGGCCATCCCCTTTTTGACCGATGACCAGATGGTCAGCTTCTCCTCCATCCTCGACATGATGGAGAAGGACGCCTGGGCGCTGCTCGATCAGTCCGTGGACATCCTCGACGAATATGGGGCCGCCGATAACACCGTGCAGGAGCTACTGGTGAAGGGGACCGACCCCGCCCACGAGATTGCCAAGCTCGTCGAACGGGAGGGTTACGATCTGGTGGTAGTGGGCAGCCGAGGCCTCTCAGGCTGGAAGGAGTATATGGGAAGCGTAAGTCACAAGCTTCTGGGCAGCGTGGATGTACCCATCATGGTGGTAAAGTAGCCGCCCTTCTGGTGCCTTATGGCACTCGTGACAACGCGCCTGGGACTGCAACGTAGCGGGCTACCTCCACAGCCCGCCCTTGAAGCCCCGGTGCGCTTTGTTATAATGGGCGGGCTGTTCGACAGGAGGACAGCGCCGGGACGTGGCGCAGTTTGGTAGCGCACCTGCTTTGGGAGCAGGATGTCGCAGGTTCAAATCCTGTCGTCCC
>CAYTIS010000107.1:0-3681 GCA_964438035.1 uncultured Slackia sp. | reverse complement strand
TCGCGTTTGAGCAGCGCGCATGTGCCGATGTGGCTCAGTTGGTAGAGCAACGCACTCGTAATGCGTAGGTCAGCGGTTCGAGTCCGCTCATCGGCTCCACGCAATCACCAGGCCGGAGGGTTCGCCCTTCGGCCTTTTTCGTCTTCTGGGACAAGGTTTGCAGGGGATACGGAACGTTAGCTTGAGGCTGTCTTGAGAGCGCTCACCTAAAACAGAGCCGTCGGGAACATTTGAAAAAACGCGGGTGCCAGCGCGCTCTAGCGTACTATACTAGGCGCGTTCGGGTGTCCGCTCGCCGATGACAGCAAGCTCAGGGTGCTTCGCGGCGATGTGGCACATGGTCCTCAGAGTCGAATGCAGAGAACCTCATGGATATTGGAGCCACGCTTCCCATCTGGAGCTGCATCCCATTTGTGGGCATGCTGCTCTCCATCGCAATCTTCCCTATCGTCAAGGGGGAATGGTGGGAGTCCCACCAGCTGCACGTGGCGGCCTTCTGGTCGCTGCTCTTCTTGATTCCCTTTGCCGTAGCCTACGGCGCGGGCACGGCGATTGACGAGCTTGCCGAGGTGGTGATTGTTGACTACATCCCCTTTGTGGTGCTGCTCTTTGGCCTCTACGTCGCCGCCGGTGGCATCCATATTGCGGGCAGTATCGCGGGAACCACGCGTAACAACATGATGTTTTTGGGCATCGGCACGGTGCTCGCCAGCTTTATCGGTACCACAGGCGCGGCCATGACCCTCATCCGTCCGGTACTGCGCGCCAACCAATGGCGCAAACACAAGGCGCATATCGTCGTGTTCTTCATCTTTACGGTGGCCAATATCGGAGGCTCACTCACCCCACTGGGAGACCCGCCGCTGTTTTTGGGCTACCTGCGCGGCGTGCCGTTTTTCTGGCCGCTGCAGAACCTGTGGCCGTTGTGGCTGTTCAACGCCGTGGTGCTGCTCCTGGTGTTTGCCCTGGTGGATCGCCACTTCATGAAGAAGGAAGACTCCCAGGCCCGCGAGGATCTCGCTCAGATGGAAAAGCCTGAGGCGCGTGTGCCCATCCGCGTGGAGGGCAGGCGCAACATTGCCTGCATCGCCCTGATTATCGTAGCCGTTATTCTTAATGGTGTCATCCCGCAGTCGGGTCTGTTCGATAACCCCGAAACCGGTGAGACCTACGGCTTTTACGTACTGGGACACATCCACATAGGCATTGAGTATATCGTGCAGGTAGGACTGATCTTAATTGCAGCCGCCATCTCCATGCGCATCACGCCCAAGGCCTACCGCGAAGCCAACCACTTTGAGTGGGGTTCAATTGCTGAGGTAGCGCGGCTGTTCATCGGCATCTTTATCACCATGATTCCCGCCCTTGCCCTGCTGCAGTACAACGGCGCGGCGCTTGGAATTGATGAGCCGTGGAAGTTTTTCTGGGCCACCGGCGTGCTGTCAAGCTTCCTGGATAACTCGCCCACCTACCTGGTGTTCATGACCACCGCAGGCTCCATCGGTGCCGATGCAACCGTAGCATCCCTGCAAACCACGGTGGGCACCATCGCCTTGGATTCACTCGTGGCGATCTCAGCCGGTGCGGTATTCATGGGTGCCAACACCTATATCGGCAACGCGCCCAATTTTATGGTGAAGTCGATTGCAGAAAAGGCCAAGGTGAAGATGCCCACCTTCTTTGGCTACATGGGATGGGCGCTGGCGGTGTTGATCCCGCTCTTTATTATCGACACCTTCGTGTTCTTCCTGTTCTAGGTACTAGACGCGCGCACAAAGCTGCAGACCCACACCCGCCTTCATGGCCATGCCATAGGGCGGGTGTTTTTTATATGTGCCCGACAAAGGCAGACAAAACCCTAGTCAACCAACACGTGCGTGACATCATCACGCTTGCTTTCGCGATAGAGCACAAAGCGATGCCCAATCACTTGCACCACCTCAGCGCCGACCGTTTCGGAAAGCGCGGTAGCAGCCTCCCAGGTGCCTAAGTCGCTGGTGACCTGTACGCAACACTTAATCAGCTCCTTGCCTTCGAGAAGCTGATCGGTCTGGGTGACGATGGCGGAGGTCACACCCTGCCGTCCAATGAAGATGATGGGATCAAGATGGTGCGCCAAGCTGCGCAGTTGGCGAATCTGCTTTCCGGTGACTACCACGAATGCCTCCTGCTGTGTAGGGCCAAACAAAAACGCCGTTCAAACGAACGGCGCTGGATGTGTATGGCTGGGCCACCAGGATTCGAACCCGGAATAAGGGCACCAAAAACCCCTGTGTTACCATTACACCATGGCCCAGTGAAGCATTTCGCGCACGCGAACGCCAAGGCGTTCAGTCTAGGGCATGGCATGCGCCTGCGCAAGTCGCTCGTATCATGACCGAGCCAATCTCCGTATTTGAAGAATTCCCGCACTTGTCATACCATCCCCGCCCAATCAGGCGCATACTTGCCCTTGCACGTAGGCAGGCCTGCACGCCACCATCAAACGCGCAGCGCCGTCGCAGGGGAAAGGACACCGCAATGGAGAAGAAAGACTTGGACTGGGGCAGCCTCAGTTTTGCCTACCAGCCGACGGAGGCAAGCTTCGTCGCCCACTGGCAGGACGGAGCATGGGACCAAGGCTGCATCACCCCTGACCACACCATCACCCTTTCCGAATGCGCCGGCATCTTCCATTACTGCCAGGAGGTATTTGAGGGCCTGAAAGCCTATACCACCAAAAGTGGCGACATCGTGTGCTTCCGTCCCGACCTCAACGCTGAGCGTATGTATGCGTCGGCTCAACGCCTGGAGATGCCACCCTTCCCCAAAGATCGCTTTGTGGAGGCCGTCAAGGAAGTTGTCCGCGCCAACGCCGCATGGGTACCGCCCTACGGGTCGGGGGCCTCACTGTACGTGCGACCCTTCATGTTTGGTTCGGGCGAGATTCTGGGGGTGGCCCCCGCACCGGCCTACCAGTTCCGCATTCTGGTGACTCCCGTGGGTCCCTACTTCAAGGGCGGCCTCAAACCCATCAAGCTCTGCCTTTCGGACTTTGACCGCGCAGCCCCGCGCGGCACCGGTGCCATCAAGGCCGGCCTGAACTACGCCATGAGCCTGCATCCCACCATGGAGGCGCACCGTAAGGGTTACGACGAAAACCTCTATCTGGATTCGCAGTCGCACCAGTATATAGAAGAGACCGGCGGTGCCAACGTGCTCTTAGTGGACACACAGGGCCGCTTGGTAGTACCTCTTTCGCACACCAACTCAATCCTGCCCTCCATCACCCGTCGCTCGCTTGTGCAGGTGGCGCGTGACCTTGGCTTTGATGTGGAGGAGCGTCCGGTCAAGTTCTCCGAACTCAAAGAGGGCGGCTTTGTGGAGTGCGGCCTGTGCGGTACCGCTGCGGTCATCAGCCCTGTTGGCGAGATTCATGACGGTGATGAGGTCGTCTGCTTCTCGCAGGGTCACGACGAGATGGGCCCGGTGATGACCACCCTGCGCGAGACGCTCACCGGAATTCAGGATGGCAAGCTTGAGGACAAGCACGGCTGGGTGTTCAAGGTCTGTTAAGGGTCACACCCTTAGTTGACCTGGCGCGTGAGCGACGCTACAATGCCTGCTTGCGCGTTGCGCGCACGATGCGGGCCGTTAGCTCAGTTGGTAGAGCAGGGGACTTTTAATCCCAAGGTCGCGGGT
>CAYTIS010000106.1:0-3721 GCA_964438035.1 uncultured Slackia sp. | reverse complement strand
ACCGACCAGCACTCCGCCACACGCGGATCGCGCTTCCGCTGCTGGGACAGCTGTATGTTCCCTACCTACACCATGATGGCCGGCGGCCACAATCCTCGCGCCCGCAAGAGCCAGCGTGTGCGCCAGCGCTTCATGCATAAGCTGAGCTTTTTCGAGCAGCGCTACGGGGCCTCGCTGTGCGTGGGATGCGGGCGTTGCATTGAAGGCTGCCCGGCTGCGGTGGATATCACCGAAATCATCAGACAAGTAAGCGCAAGAGAGGTGTAACCAGGCGGCACGTGCCTTCGGGCCTGGTTGAAAGAGAGGAGCCAACAATGTCCGAGATTGTGGTTGAGCACCCATGCGCGAAATCGGGCGAGCCCTATGTGCCCATCTCCTGTCGGGTGAACTCCATTGAAGAGCTCACGCCCGATGTCAAGGCGTTTCGCCTGCAAACCTTGGAGGGCGCGCGTCCTTTCGATTCCTCGCCGGGACAGCTGGGTATGTTCTCGCTGCCGCCCTACGGGGAGTGTATGTTCTGCGTGACCTCTCAGGGTGATGACTATATCGAAATGGCCGTTAAGCGGGTGGGCTTTGTAACCGAGCGCCTGCACGAGCTCTCGCCGGGCGATGCGGTCGGCGTGCGCGGCCCGTACGGCAATTCGTTCCCGTACGAAACGTGCAAGGGACGCGACATGCTCTTCATAGCGGGCGGCATCGGCCTGGCACCTGTGCGCGCCTTCGTGCTCTATGTGCTCGCTCACCGAGAGGACTACGGCCGCGTAGATGTGGTGTGCAGCGCCTCCACCTACAAGGATCTGCCCTTCAAAAGCGAACTATTTGAGGAGTGGCCATCCTACCCCGATACGCATGTGCACGTGAGTGTATATCGCGAAAGCCCTGGCTGGGATGGACCGGTCGCCTATACCGCCCCGTATCTGAAAGAAGTGGTGGCCAAAGAAGGGCTTTCCACCAGCAACACAGCTGTCACCCTCTGTGGCGGACCCAGCCTTTTCCGCACCTGTCGCCAGGCGCTGAGCGAGCTCAACTACGACCCGGCCGACATCATCACCACGCTTGAGGCGCGTATGAAGTGTGGTGTTGGCAAGTGCGGGCGCTGCAATATCGGCGGGCACTTCATCTGCTTAGATGGCCCGGTGTTTACCGAAAAGGAGCTGGCGGCTATTCCGCGCGACTAGCCTCTGATGCTGCGCATGCGATAAACGTTCGCCAGCATGCGCAGCGGACAAGCGCTCGTCAGCGCGCGTGAGTACGCGATTGCCGCATACAGCGTGGTCGCCGCTTACAACGCGGTTGTCACATACAGAGACAGACGGCAGTAAAAAAACCGCCGCGCTGCCCCGCAGAAGACGGGCAACGCGGCGGTTTCGTTTTTTGCCTGGTGCGCGGCTTTATGCCTCTGCAGCTGCGGCTGGCTTGAGGCGTTCGTCGGTGAACTCTTGGGTCTTTTGCTGCTCTTGGGCCGCCCTGAGTGCCTTGGCCAGCTGGTCGGGGCAGCTCGTGGGTTTGCGCCCGCAGGTGGTGCCCTCAAGCAGGTCAATCACCCGATCAACGGGCATCCCTTCCACCAGCTTACCGATGCCGGTAAGGTTGCCATTGCATCCCCCTGCAAAGCTCACGTCATACACCATGCCGTCGCGCACATCAAAATCGATGGCACGCGCACAGGTGCCCTTGGTGCTAAAGGTATACATTGCTACTCCTCATCTGTACGCAGCTGCGCGCGGCGCGCCTGTATTGCTCGTGCTTCTGCCTCGCCCAGCCCCCATGCGCACACTCGATATTTTCTTCCCAAAGTATAGGCCCCCTGACGCGGGCTCTGGCGGCTTCGTCAAAGAAGCGTCGATTTCCCTGCGCAAGTGGCACGACCTGCTCCATGAGCGGAAATCATCTTTCACCTAGAACCACACACCACAGAAATGCCACCTTTTGGCACGCCTCTCGCAAAGTCACCGCTTCCCATATACCCCTTATGGGTATATAGTCTGCCTATTCAGACAGATACCCCAATGGGGTATAGGAGGACCTATGAAAGAGACTACGAACAAGCTGCCCGATTCTCAGGATGCCCATCCGGAGTCGTGCAACGGCGAAGAACACCACGAATGCTGCACGTGCCGCCACAAGGATACCGAGCGCAGCGCTGAGCTCCAGTCCGACATCCATCGGCGGCTCAATCGTGCAATCGGCCAGCTCAACGGAGTGAAGGCCATGGTGGAGGACAATCGCTACTGCGGCGATGTGCTCACCCAGCTGGCCGCCGCCGAATCCGCTGTGCGCCGCACGGCCGAAATCATCCTGCAAGACCATATGGAAACCTGCGTGGTGGAGCAAATCCGGACCGGCAACGTCGAGGTGGTGGACGAGGCTATGAAGCTGATAAGGAAGTTCATGTGATGAAACAGACATTCGACATTACCGGCATGACCTGTGCCGCCTGCAAAGCGCGAGTCGAAAAGGCCGCCGCCGGAGTGGAAGGCGTATCCCAGGTGGCGGTCAACCTGCTTAAGAACAGTATGGAAGTTGAATACGCCGACGATTCCACCCAGGCGCGTGCCCACATCGATGCGGCCCTGTGCGCCGCCATCGACAAGGCGGGTTACGGAGCCACACCCCGCATGGAGACGACCCCGCAAAAGGGAGCGCACGCTCCCCAGGCCACTCAGGCCAGGACTTCTGAAACTGCCGCCGCCAATGCGCGTACCATGCGCGTGCGCCTTATCGTCTCGGCCGTCTTCTGTATCCCTCTGTTCTACCTGGCCATGGGTCCCATGGTGGGCCTTCCCATCCCCTCGGTGCTCGACGGGATGGAAGGCATGCTCGCCTATGCCTTCACCCAGTTCCTGCTCTTGCTGCCCATCATCTTCGTCAACTTCAAGTACTTCAGCGGCGGCTTCAAAAGCCTTATTCACGGCGCTCCCACTATGGACTCGCTCATCGCGTTGGGCTCAGCAGCCTCCACCATCTACGGCGTGGCGATGATTTATGTCATCGGTGCTGCCCTTGGCACGGGCGACACCGAGGCGGCCCACCATGCCTCCATGAACCTCTACTTTGACTCCGCCTCCATGATTCTCACCCTCATCACCCTGGGCAAGTACTTCGAAGCTCGCGCGAAGGGTAAGACCACCGGAGCCATTGAGGCGCTCATGGACCTTTCTCCCAAAACCGCTACGGTCATCCGAGATGACGCTGAGGCCGAAGTACCTATTGAGCAGGTGCGCGTGGGCGATGTGCTGGTGGTGAAGGCGGGCGAGAGCGTGCCGGTGGATGGCGTGGTACTGAAGGGCTCAGCCGCCATTGACGAGTCAGCCATCACCGGCGAGAGCGTGCCCGCCGAAAAGACGGTGGGCGACAGCGCGACGGGTGCCACCATCAGCCGCTCGGGATGGTTCATGATGGAGGCCCAGCGCGTGGGCGACGACACCACCCTGGCTGGGATTATTCGCCTGGTGGACGAGGCCACCAGCAGCAAGGCTCCTATTGAGAAGATGGCCGATAGGATAAGCGGCATTTTCGTGCCCGTGGTCATTGCCATTGCCATCGTGACACTCATCGTATGGGTGGCTGTGGGAAGCAGCTTTCAGGCGGCGCTCACCCATGCCATCACCATCCTGGTCATCAGCTGCCCCTGCGCGCTGGGCCTGGCCACCCCCACCGCCATCATGGTGGGCACGGGGCGTGGGGCCACGCACGGGATTCTGGTTAAATCGGCCGAGGC
>CAYTIS010000105.1:0-3723 GCA_964438035.1 uncultured Slackia sp. | reverse complement strand
GTACGGCAAAAAGGCACACAGAAAGTAAGCGATAAGAAACAAGGAGAAGCAACCATGGGAATTTTTGATGATGCACGTGCGGCGGTAAATCGTGGTACCGCGACAGCTGAGCGTACTACCCGCAAGTTCAAGCTGCAATCACAGCTAAACGATCTCAATAAACATCGTCAAGGTCTTGCTGCTCAGCTGGGAGCAAGTCTTTATGAAGCTACACGCAGCGATGAAAATCTGAGAAGTGGCAGAGAATCCCTTTATGACGGTATAGCTGCTTGCGATGAAAAGCGTGCTGAGCTTTTAGCCCAAATTGCCCGTATTGATGAGGAGACGGCTACAGCACAAAGTGCTCTACATTTCTTTGTCTGCGGCGTATGCGGTGCGCGCGTCAGTGAGGCTGATATGTTTTGCAGTGGATGTGGCACGCCAGCTGCACAGGCTCGGGCTGCCGCACAACCCATACAGGTAGCTCCTGCTGGAGTGACAGCCGGTCCTGCCTGTCCTAGTTGTGGGGCACCCGTAGCTGTTGGTGACATGTTCTGTATGGGTTGTGGCACCAAGCTCACGCAAGAGGCCTAAGGATGTTTTGCATGTAATGTTCGCATGTTGTTTGGATAGGTGCCGTATCAAATCTCGCAGTAGAAAGTCTTAGTAGGTCGCACTAAGACTTTCTGCATCGCTCATTTTGATTCTCACTGGAACAACTTCGGCGTCTTGGTGGATTCCGACTCAAGGGAGTTTCTTCATGAGAGATGAGAGTTGCTCCGTTGCCTCACGCCTCTCATCGTGACGGCGCACACGTTCTGAATGGTGCGGTCCAGCCCTTTGACGATGGCCTCGACGCGGGTGGGCGGTAGTCTTCCGGCCTCGCCGAGAATCGCCCCTGCCTCTTCTGGGAAGCCGTCGAGCGCAGATCTATCGAACCAGGAGAAGTCTTTCATGAGAGCAAGCTGGTCTTCGGGACGAATCCTCCTTGACCGCTCCCTGATGAGTGGTTTGGGCCTGTACCAATAGTCCGCTGCAAGGCTGAGGTCGTAGGCGTCGGACCACAGCGACGAACCGCTGTCGTAGATGGGCGCTACGCGCAGTGCCCTCATCGTACGGGCATCGAAGATAACGCCGAAGTTATTCCAATGCCGATCATGATTGGCGATGATGTAGTCGCACACGAACATC
The DNA here is from genome assembly GCA_964438035.1 of uncultured Slackia sp. Taxonomy (GTDB): domain Bacteria; phylum Actinomycetota; class Coriobacteriia; order Coriobacteriales; family Eggerthellaceae; genus Slackia. Next base: position 2,553 of record CAYTIS010000105.1, on the reverse strand, counting down.
TTAGAAAGCTGCTTTTCGGCGTCTGCAACCCCGAGGTCGGTATAGCGTTCCTTCACATGCATCCACGGTGAGAGGTGTCCCGGTCGCTTGGCGCTGTTGATGATGTCCCATGCCGGGATCAGGCATTCATCGCGTTCCACCATGTCGGGGCAGACGGAATACAGGCGCTTACCGCGCCTCTCAAGGGTGTAGGGAACAAAATCGCCGGGACTCAAGAGCCGCTCGTACAGCTTGGTGGCGATGAGCTCGTTGAGCGGTTCTTGGTCGAGTGGGGCAGATCCGGCCTTGACGAGAACCGGGACGCCGTCGCGTAGCTCCCATGCCTTCTTCAGGTTGCCTCCCAGTGAGCTGTTGGGATTTCTGCTGCTTGCAAGTGCGTCGTTGGCAAAGGAGCCAAACGATCCCAAGGTGATGAGGCCCAACGCGGAGTCGAAGCCGTTGTCAAAGAAGTTGACCTTTTCCCAGGAAATCGGATTGGCAGCATCGCGCATCCAGAACTGATCGGATAACGACAGTCCCAGCGAGGCGTCGAGTAGATCCAAGGGATCCAGGCCGCCAAGCTCGTCTCTGAGAGTCTCGTAACCATCACGAGTAACGGGGATGGCGCGGCCGTGCCACCAGCGCGTGAGGGCACGTCTTGTGATCATGCCGGATCCATCTCGAGCACCGTAGGGAACCAGTCTTTCATCGGTGATGTTCTCGATCTTCGTGAAAACGTGAAGCTCGGGGTCGTACTGCGCACGCAGGGCAACTGCGTTTTGACAGCAGAGCTCGACTATCACCATTGATTCTCCCAACACACTACGTACATTTCAGTACTCACCGAGGAATGGCTTGTTCTACCATACATCGAGCGCTTGAAAAAGACGGGACTCGTTGCCTGTATACGCTTGCTGTAATGGGTACGCTCGTGCAGGATGGCGCCACATTCAGGGCCGATGGATGGCTCAGGCACGATGCGCTCTTCGTCATCATGCGCTACTTGTGGAAGAAGCGGCGTTTTTCGTATTTGGGTTCGCAGCATACGTTGATGCCCAAGGTGCGATAGAGCTGCTCGTCGGCCTCGGAGATGATGACGCTGAAAAACGCGTCGCAGCCGTGCAGCAGCCCGGCGTGGTCGATGAGGCGTCGCGCGACAGGATTGCTGGCTGAGCAGACCGAGAGGGCCAAAAGCGTCTCGTCGGAGTGCAGGCGCGGGTTGGTGGCCTGCAGTGTTTCGGTTTTGAGGCGGCAGATGGGCTCAATCACCTCGTCATCCAGCACGAGCAGATCTTCATTCACGCCAGACACACCTTTAAGCGCGTTCATCATGAGCGAGGAGGCCGCGCCCAAAAGGTTGGAGGTCTTGCCTGTGATCACGCGCCCGTCGGGCAGCATCATGGCACCGGCTGGCGCACCTGTGGCCTCCTCCTTGAGCAGGGCGGCCTTGCGTGCGGGCGAGAAATTGGCATCCACCCCGGCCTGATTCATGAGAATTTCAAGGCGCTCCACGTGGTCATGGCCCACGCCCGTGCGGCGCGCCTCCACCGCTGCCTGGAAATAGCGGCGCACAATCTCCATGCGCGCGGCCTCGCGGCAGGCTTCATCGTCGTTGATGGCGAGCCCAGCCATGTTCACGCCCATGTCGGTGGGCGACTGGTAGGGACTTTGTCCCAAAATCCGGTCGAGCATGGTTTTAAGCACGGGAAAAATCTCAATATCACGGTTGTAGTTCACCGTAGATTCGCCGTAGGCCTCCAGATGGAAGGGGTCAATTGCATTGGCATCATCCAGATCGACGGTGGCCGCCTCGTAGGCGATGTTGACGGGATGGCCCAGCGGCAGGTTCCAAATGGGGAAGGTCTCATACTTGGCATACCCGGCCGCCACCCCGCGTTTGTGCTCGTGGTAGAGCTGTGAAAGACAGGTGGCCATCTTGCCCGAGCCTGGTCCCGGCGCGGTCACCACCACGAGCGGGCGCGTGGTCTCCACGAAGTCGTTGCGACCAAATTCCTCGTCACTCACAATCCGCGCTATGTCGGCGGGATAGCCGGGAATGGGATAGTGCAGGTAGCTTTTGACGCCCAGCGACTCCAGCTTGCGGCGAAAGGCTTTGGCCGAGGGCTGGTCCTCATAGCGGGTGATGACCACGCCAACGGTGGAAAAGCCCATGCTCGAAAAGATGTCCAGCAGGCGCAGCGCGTCCTCGTCGTAGGTGATACCCAAATCACCCCGCACCTTGTTCTTTTCGATATCGTTAGCGTTGATGCATACGATGATTTCGACATCGTCGGCAAACTGCTTGAGCATGCGAATCTTGCTATCGGGCGCAAAGCCGGGCAGCACGCGGGAGGCGTGGTGGTCGTCGAAAAGCTTGCCGCCAAATTCCAGATAGAGCTTGCCGCCGAAGGCACCGATGCGCGAGCGAATGCGCTCGGCCTGAAGCTCGATATAGGTCTGATTGTGAAATCCTTGGCGCATGGGCAAAAGCCTTTCCTTGGGATGTGCGGGATGGGTTGTCCGCGCGGCGAGACAAACAGGAGGGATTATAGCCCTGTTGGCAAAGGGGCTGGG
>CAYTIS010000104.1:0-3736 GCA_964438035.1 uncultured Slackia sp. | reverse complement strand
CTGCGGCAGTGCGCTTGCCCACACGGGGTTGAAGCATCCAGAGCGTGCCCTGCTCAATGGTGAATTCGATATCGCACATATCGCGATAGTGATTCTCCAGGATGGTGAAGACCTCTTCCAGCTCACGCCCAGCGTCTTGAAGGCCCTCTACCTCTTTGAGCTCAGCGATGGGACTGGTGTTGCGGATGCCAGCCACCACGTCTTCGCCCTGGGCGTTGACCAGGTAGTCGCCGTAGAACTCCTTGGTGCCGTTGGCGGGGTTACGGGTGAAGGCCACGCCGGTGGCCGAGGTCTCACCCTTATTGCCAAAGACCATAGCCTGGACGTTTACGGCCGTGCCCAGGTCATCGGCAATCTTATTTTGCTTGCGATAGAGGGTGGCACGCGGGTTGTTCCAGCTGCCAAATACGGCCTCGATGGCAAGCCTGAGCTGCTCATCGGGGTTTTGGGGGAAGCAGACCTTGCCATCCACCACCAGGCTGGGGTAATCATCGGGGGAAACGTTGTCGGAGAAGATGTGTTTGAATTCGGCCACCAGCTCTTGGAGATCTTCGGCCGTAAGCTCTGTGTCGCTTTTCACGCCGCGCACGAGTTTTTTCGCGGTGATGGCATTTTCAAAAAGGTCGCCGTCCAGACCCATCACCACGTGAGAGAACATCTGGATGAAGCGGCGGTAACTGTCCCAGGAAAAGCGGGGATTGCCGGTGTGCTCGATGAGGCCGTTGATGGACTGGTCATTGAGGCCCAGGTTGAGCACGGTATCCATCATGCCCGGCATCGACATGGGTGCGCCGGAGCGCACGGATACGAGCAGCGGATCGTTGGGGTCGCCAATCTTTTTGCCGATGCGGCGCTCAAGATCGAGACGATACTCCTGGACCGTATCCAAGGCACCTTCGGGCCACACGTTGCCTGCATTGGCGTATTCCATACAGGTTTGGCACGTGATGGTAAATCCCGGGGGCACGGGCAGGCCGATGACGGCCATTTCGGCAAGGTTGGCGCCCTTGCCACCAAGGATGTACTTCATCTCCTTGTTGCCCTCGGTTACGTTGGTGCCTTGCGCGTCCTTTCCGAACGCGTAGACTCGCTTGACGTCTGCAGCCACTGTCTTCTCCTTCACCCTCAGTTTCCAACATACTGCTCAGTCAGATTTTACAATCCGAGCCACATTATCACCCAGCCGTCGATTTGTGCGACGGGTGAGCGAGCTCATAGTATCGCAAAATCTCCTGAGCGGTTTCCTCAACGGCCCTGTTATCCGTCCTGATGACAATGCATCCCAGCCGTCTCATGAGAGCACGCGCCTCCTCCAAATCCCGGTGGACCAATTCGGGCTCGGCGTAGCTGGATGCCACCGCCGAGGCCTGCCGCCCGGAGCAGCCCAGGCGGCGCTGGCGAATACCCACCAGCACATCGGGAGTGGTTACAAGGCCAAAGATGCGACGAGGATCACAGTCGAACAGCTCGCGCGGGGGCTGGGTACCCAAGGCAAGCGGAACGTTAGCCACCTTGAAGCCTTCCATCCCCATATAGATGGAGATGGGGGTCTTGGACGAGCGCGACACGCCCAGCAAGACGATGTCGGCATCGGGAAGGTCTTGGGGGTTGCGCCCGTCGTCATGCTCCACGGTAAACTCCATGGCGGCGATGCGCTTGAAATAGTGTTCGTCGATTTGGCGCAGCGAGCCGGGATCGCTTAAGGGAGTAAGACCTGTTGCATCCTGAATGGCATGGATGGGTGCGCTCATGATATCCACCCCGATCATGCCGCGATCGTGACAAAATTCACGCATGCGACGACGCATCTGAGCATCCACCAGAGTGAAAAAGACGAGGAGGTTACCGGACAGGCCAGCCTCCTCATACTCCTTTTGCTGGCGCGTCAGGTGGGCGGCCACCTCCTCGAAGTCGCGGACCTTGGGCAGCACCTCAATATAGGGTTCGGCGATACCGAACTGCCCGGCTGCAGCGCGAGCCACAGCGTGGGCGGTTGCGCCCAGCGAATCGCTCACGATGTGGATGGTCGGCAGGACCGATTCGTTATCCACGTGGGGGAAGTCTCGCAGGTTGCTAGCGGACATACCCCTCCTTTCCTAGGCAGATACTTTAGGCGGATGCGCGCTTGGAGAGCTGGCAAAAGTCGGCCAGACAGGCAAAGGTAGCCACAAAGGTGTTGAGCAGGCGCAGGCGGTTTTCTCGCAGGGCCACGTCATCGTCAATAACCTTGACGGCCTCGAAAAAGGCATCGATGGGCGCGCGCAGCTCAGCTAGGCTTGCCAGGGCGGCCGTAAAGTCGCGGACGGCCAGGGCGCCATCCACGCGGGCTTTGGCCTCGCCTATGGCCTGGTAGAGAGCGGCTTCTTCCGGGCCAAGCAAAGACTTGTTGACCTGTGTGCCCACATGAGCCTCGCGCAGGTTGTTGGCACGGGCAAAGGCTATGGCCAGGTTCTCAAGGGCTTTAGGATCATGGGCGCGGGCCGCCTCGAGGCTATGGCACAAAGCAAAGAAGTCAGCTGGCAGACTCACGGGCCCGGCCGAAACGGCAGCGACGGTGTCGGGGGCGATATGTTCCTCGCGGGCCATCTGCTCCATGCGTCCGTGTATAAAGGCGCAGACGGCCTGGGCCACTTCCTGAACATTGAAGGAGAGGCCCTGGCGGGCATAGGCTTCCAGGGCGGCATCCACAAGCGGCTCATAGCTGCAACCCAAACGGTCGCGCAGGATGTTGATGATACCGATGGCGGCCCGGCGCAGGGCATAGGGGTCCTTGGAACCGGTGGGTGGTTGTCCGATGGCGAACATCCCGGCAATGGTGTCGAGCTTGTCCGCCACAGCCACAACGCAACCTTCGATGCCAAAAGGCAGCTCATCGCCGGCAAAACGCGGGCGGTAGTGGTCGCGGATGGCATCGGCCACAGCATCGGCCTCCCCCGCCGCGCGGGCGTAGTAGCCACCCATCACGCCCTGCTGGCTGGTGAATTCCACCACGGCTGAAGAAACAAGATCAGCCTTGCACAGATGCGCCGCGCGCACAGCATATTCCATCTGGTGAGAAGGCAGATCGGCCTCAGAGGCGATGCAGGCGGCAAGTGCTTCAAGGCGCTCGGACTTTTCAAGCACGCTACCCAGCTCATCATGGAAGGCCACGCTGGCCAAGCGACTGCGAAACTCTTCGAGCGGCACCTTGAGGTCTTCTTCGTAGAAAAAGGCTGCGTCAGAAAGGCGCGCACGCACGACGCGCTCGTTGCCATCCACGATGGTGGCAGCACAGGCGGGGCGCCCATTGCCCACAATCACAAACTCACGGGTAAGCTTGCCCTCAGCGTCATAGATAGGGAAATAGCGCTGGTTGGAAAGCATGGATTCGCAGATGATTTCGGGCGGCACTAGGAGGAATTCCTCGTCAAAGGTGCCGGTGAGCACCGTAGGCCACTCACAAAGGTTCACCACCTCATCAAGCACCTTAGGCGGGGTTGCCACCTTAGCCCCGCGCTGGGCCTCAAGCTCAGCAATAGCCTGGGTGATAACGGCGCGCCGCTCATCTTCAAGAAGGACGAAGGCCGCCTTGAGCACCTCCTCGTAGACCTCGGGGCGCGCAACCGCATGAGGACCGGGGGCCAGCACGCGATGACCCTGGGTGCTTAGTCCCGATTCCACGTCGGCATAGCGCAGGTGGACGGCCTGCTCACCAAAGAGGCAGCAAATCCAGCGGATGGGCCGCACAAAGGTCTGC
>CAYTIS010000103.1:0-3921 GCA_964438035.1 uncultured Slackia sp. | reverse complement strand
CGACGGCCTCACCGATGAAGAGCTGGAGCGACCGCTCGTCGCGGTTATCTCAGGCCAAAACGAAGTCATTCCCGGCCACGTCCACCTCCAAACCATTGCCGATGCCGTCAAAGCTGGCGTGCGCATGGCAGGCGGCACCCCTCTTCAGATCAATACCATCGGCGTATGCGACGGCATCGCCATGAATCACGCTGGCATGCACTACTCCCTCACCAGCCGCGAGGTCATTGCCGACAGTGTGGAATGCGCCGTGCAGGGCCACCAGTTCGATGCCATGGTGCTCATCCCCAGCTGCGACAAGATTGTCCCCGGCATGCTCATTGCCGCATGCCGCCTCAACATCCCCACCATACTCGTAAGCGGCGGCCCTATGCTTGCCGGACACGACAAGCAGGGCAATCAGACCGACCTCAACACCCTGTTTGATGCGGTGGGCAAGGTCACCATCGGTGCCATGACTGAAGAGGAATGCGCCTGGCTGGAAGACACCGCCTGCCCCACCTGCGGCAGCTGCTCGGGCATGTTCACCGCCAACTCCATCTGCTGCCTTTCTGAGGCCCTGGGTCTGGCCCTGCCCGGCAACGGCACCATACCCGCCGTGTACTCCGAGCGCATCCGCCTGGCCAAGCGCACCGGCATGAAGATCATGGAGCTGTTAGAAAAGGGCATCACCGCCCTGGACATCATCAATGAGAAGTCCATCCGCAACGGCATGATCTTAGACATGGCCTTCGGCGGCTCTACCAACACGATGCTGCACCTCACGGCCATCGCCTACGCGGCAGGCTGCCCCGTGTCCATGGATGACTGGGATACCATCTCAGCTGAAACCCCCAACCTCACCCGCATCGCGCCAGCGAGCTCACTGCATATTGAGGATCTCAACGCCGTGGGCGGCATCCCTGCCATCATGGGCGAGCTTGGTCGCTGCGGCCTGCTTGAGACCGATGTCCTCACCTGTCACGGCACGGTAGAAGAGTGGCTAGCCGAATGCCCCCCCGCCGATGGCACCGTGGTGCGCACTCGCGAAAACGCCTTCAGCCAGACCGGTGGCCTCAAGGTGCTGCACGGCAACCTGGCACCCGACTGCGGTGTAGTTAAGAAAAGCGCCGTGGATCCCGACATGTGGCAGCACTCCGGTCCGGCCCGCGTCTTTGAAAGCGAAGAGGAAGCCTGCGAGGCCATCTTCGGCGGCACAATCAATCCCGGCGATGTGGTGGTGATTCGCTACGAGGGTCCGGCCGGCGGACCGGGCATGCGCGAGATGCTCACCCCCACCAGTGCCATCTGCGGCATGGGTCTGGCCAAGTCAGTAGCACTGATTACTGACGGGCGTTTCTCCGGCGCGAGCAAGGGCCCCTGCATCGGACACGTAAGCCCTGAGGCTGCGGCCGGCGGACCGATTGCGCTTGTTCAGGAGGGGGATGTCATTGCCATCGACATTGAGGCGGGCACCCTGGAATTGCAGGTATCCGACGAAGAGCTGGAACAGCGGCGCAGGGAGTGGCAGCCGCCGGCACCCAAGTACACCACCGGCGTGCTCTCCCGCTACGCCAAGCTCGTGACCAGCGCAGACAAGGGGGCGTATCTCTCATGACGACCGCCGATTCAATCGCCAAGCGCAAGGAGCGCGCCATCTCGGGGGCACCGTTTGGACCCGGTAGCAAAACCGAGAAAGAAGGTCAAACCATGACCGGTGCCCAGGCCATCATCGCGAGCCTGGAGGCCGAAGGGGTAGAGGTGCTGTTTGGCTACCCCGGCGGCCAAGCCATCAAGATTTATGACGCCCTGTACGATTCCACCAAGATTCGCCACGTGCTGGCGCGTCACGAGCAGGGCGCCACGCACATGGCCGACGGCTACGCGCGTGCCACAGGCAAATGCGGCGTGGTGTTGGTGACAAGCGGTCCGGGCGCCACCAACACCGTCACGGGCATCGCCACTGCCTATATGGACTCCGTACCCCTGGTGGTGATTACTGGCCAGGTCACGCGCGGAGTCATCGGCACCGATGCCTTCCAGGAGTCCGACATCGTGGGCATTACTATGCCGATAGTCAAGCATAGCTTCCTGCTGCAATCCACCGATGATTTGACCCGCACCTTCCGCGAGGCCTTCTATATTGCCACCACCGGGCGGCCCGGCCCCGTCCTCATCGACATCCCTAGCGACCTGGCCAGCACGCCCATGGAGTTTCACTACCCCGACAGCGTGAACCTGCCCAGCTACCGGCCCACCTACAAGGGCAACGCCAAGCAGATCAGGCAGGCAATCGGGCTGATTGCCCAGGCCAAGCGTCCGCTTCTGTACGCGGGCGGCGGCGTGGTGGCAAGCAACGCCTGCGATGAGCTGGCCCAGTTTGCCGATATGACGCAGATTCCGGTGATTACCACGCTTCTGGCCAAGGGGTGCTTTCCCGCCTCCAACCCGCTTAACTTGGGACCGGTAGGTATGCACGGCTCCAAGTATGCCAATATGGCGATGACCGAGTGTGACCTGCTCATCGCCGTGGGTGCGCGCTTTTCCGACCGCGTGACGGGCAAGGTCTCCGAGTTTGCGCCACACGCCAAGGTCATCCACATCGACATCGACCCGGCTGAGATTGGCAAGATTCGCGAGCCCCAGGTGCCCATCGTGGGTGATGCCCAAAGTATCTTAGCGGGCATGGTGGAGCAGGCCGAAAAAGCAGGCCTGGGCCACGTAGGTGCCGAGTGGTTCAAGCAGTGCTGCGAGTGGCGCGAGCGCTGGCCGTTTTACCACAAAGACTTTGAGGACTACCCTGGCCAAATCATCCCCGAGGTGGCCTTAGACATCCTCTCCTCCAAGCTCGACCCCGAAGGCACCATCGTCACCACCGAGGTGGGTCAGCACCAGATGTGGGCACACCAGCACATCAAGCGAGAGAAGAAGCGCACCTTCCTGTCAAGCGGAGGTCTTGGCACCATGGGCTTTGGCTTCCCGGCAGCCATCGGTGCCAAGATTGGCTGCCCCGACGCGCAGGTAATCTGCGTGGCTGGGGATGGTAGTTTCCAGATGAACGAGCAGGAGATGGCCACCGCCGTCATCAATAAGGTGCCGGTGAAGGTGCTCATCCTCAACAACAGCTGCTTGGGTATGGTGCATCAGTGGCAAAAGCTCTTCTACCGCGAGCGCTACTCCGCCACAGAGCTGGATCCCCTGCCCGACTTTGTCAAGCTTGCTGATGCCTACGGCTGGGAGGCCAACCGCGTGAGCGACCCCGACGGAGTTGCAACCGCCATCGATGCCATGCTCGCCTCCGAGGGGCCCTACCTGCTGGAGCTCGTTATCTCAGCTGATCAAAACGTGTATCCCATGGTGGCCCCAGGCGCAGCGCTTGACGATATCATCGGCGCAATCGATCTGACGGTGGGCGGCGTACGCGTCACCGAAAAGGGCCTGGGCGAGGCGCAAGGGAAAGGTGAGGATCAATGAGACAGCATATCCTTTCGGTTTTAGTGGAGAACAAGCCCGGTGTGCTCTCGCGCGTGACCGGCCTGATTTCGCGCCGCGGCTTCAATATTGAGTCACTGGCCGTGGCCCCCACCGAAGACAACACCATGTCGCGCATGACCATCGTGATGATTGCTGACGAGCTAGGCTACGAGCAAATTATCAAGCAGCTCCACAAGCTGGTGAGCACCTACAAGATTACCGACATGACCGGCGAGGACATCATCAACCGCGAGCTTGCGCTGTTCAAGGTGTCGGTAGGGCCTGACAAGCGCCACGAGGTGATTGAGATTGCCAACGTGTTTCGCGCCAAGGTGGTGGACGTGGGCAAAAACTCGCTCACCATTGAGGCCACGGGCAATGAGAGTAAGCTGGGCGCCATGGAAGACCTCTTCCGCGCCTACGGCATCAAGCAGCTCACGCGCACCGGCAAGATCGCGATGCCGCGCG
>CAYTIS010000102.1:2796-3928 GCA_964438035.1 uncultured Slackia sp. | reverse complement strand
CACGGCCACGTCCACCTCATCCTCACGATTGCGCTCGGCGTTCAAGAAGTCCTGGAGGGGCCCAAGATTGATGGCGGGGGCAGCAAGTCCCAGCTTGCTCAAAACCTTGGCATCAAAGCCCTGATCGTGCAGACCAAGCGGTACCGCGTAGATACTCGGCAGATCCACGCAGGCCAGCACGTCGTCAGGATCCACATCGCAGAAGTGAGCGATTTTACTGCGCACGGAGGCGGCCACCTCATGATCAGAGCGGCACACGATAAAGTCAGGCTGCACGCCCAGGGAGCGCAGCTCCTTCACGCTGTGCTGGGTGGGCTTGGTTTTGACCTCGTGAGCGGCAGCGATGTAGGGTACCAGGGTGACGTGTATAAACAAAACCTGGCCCGGCCCCTGCTCCTTTTTGAACTGGCGGGCTGCTTCAATAAAGGGCAGGCCCTCAATATCGCCAATGGTGCCGCCAATCTCGGAGATGATGATGTCGGCGCCCGAATGATCAGCCAGGCGGTGCAAGCGCTCCTTGATAGCATTGGTGACGTGGGGAATGACCTGAACGGTGCCCCCCAAAAAATCGCCCCGGCGCTCCTGGGCGATAAGGCTTTGGTAGATGGAACCCTGCGTAAAGTTGGATTCACGCGTGAGGTTTTCATCGATGAAGCGCTCGTAGTGGCCCAGGTCAAGATCACCCTCGTGACCGTCTTCGGTGACAAAGACCTCGCCGTGCTGAAAGGGACTCATGGTGCCCGGATCCACATTGAGATAGGGATCGATCTTTTGCATGGTCACCTTGTAGCCGCGCGCCTTGAGCAGATGCCCCAGCGAGGCTGCGGTAATTCCCTTGCCCAGCGACGACACCACGCCGCCGGTTACAAAGATGTATTTGGCCATGACTTCCCCAATCTCCTCCCGTGTCGGTATGGAACCGATTATTGGTGGCACACGCAGCGCTTCAGCCTACCAAGGTCACGCTGCGAACCCGCAGGCATCACGCGCATGCTCGCCCACCGCTCCTTCACCGCTTCCATAAAAAAACGCCGCAACGCACATCTGCGCTCCGACGTTGCTGCATTGTAAGCCCACCTCAGCCAAGACGGAACATTCGAGCAGTCAATTAACACAAGGGAAACGGGTGGCA
>CAYTIS010000102.1:0-2696 GCA_964438035.1 uncultured Slackia sp. | reverse complement strand
TTTCGCAGCAGGCTCAGGCGTTTTTTGCGGCGGATGAGCTTGAATGCCAGCACGAGGGTCGCGAGACTTACCGCGCTTGCGCCCAGCGTTAGATAGGGATAGGCCGAGCTTGTCAGTCCCGCGCTGGGCATGCTAAGCACCTGGCCGTTTTCAATGGTGTAGGTCAGATTCAGGTAATAGTTCATGCCGCCTTCGGTATAGCTGGGCTCCCCATCGGCGGTATTGCTGGCATAGGGGATCGTGATCTCGACCGCTTCGGCAAGCAGGCTATGACCCTCTACCGTAGCCACTTCGGTGAGCCGGTAGTCCCCGGGATCGAGCTCCTCATAGACAAGCGCCCCGGTGTCATCGGTGGTGTTGTTCTCCTTATCGGTCTCAACGACTTCCCACTCACCTTCACTATTGAGCTTTTCGAGCTTGAAGACCACACCGGCAAGGCCTTCTCCGGACTCGTCGTTTTTCTGGATGGTGATGCTTCCGGGTCGGTAGTACAAGCCACTGTCGTGGTAGCGGGATGGGTAGTAGGCGCTTGTCAGCTCACGTGCCGCAGGCAGCTCTATGTCTGTGATCAGGGTATATTCCAGCAGGTTTTCGCCGGTATATTCGTTACTCTCATCATCATAGTAAGGCAGGGCATCTGAGTCGGTGTAGTCGCTTCCCTGATTCACCGGGCTTGCGATAAACTTCGCGAATGTGATGTCGTCGCTTTCGGTAAAGCGCACACCGTAGGTGCCTGCGGGCAGGCCGGAAAACTCATAGCTGCCATCCGCCCCCGCAATTGCGGTGATCTCTACCTCCGCCTCAACACCTTGACCATTGGTGGTTTTTATGGTGTAGGTGGTCTCGGTATTCTCATCCGCAAGGGCAGTAAGCACGTATATTTCGTTTCCTTCTGTATCGGTGACCGCCTCGTATGTGCCGTCTTCTCCCAGCTTAAGCAGCCATACCATGATGCCTTCGAGGGTTTCTTCGCCAGTACCTCTCTGGCCGTCTTTGTTGCTGTCAAGCCAGGCAAGGCCGCTGATGCTGCGCTCTGCCATGTATACGCGGGATATCGTCTGGTTATCCCCCTGGGATAGGCTGTTTATGATGACCTCGCCTGCCTGGGCATTATCTGTGCGCAAGGTAACGGTGGCCCTAAAGGACTCTTCGCCGTATATCGTCCCAATCCAGGCGATGGCCGTCACACCATCTTCGGGGATTCCTGTCACGATGCCCTCTGCACTGACTGTTGCCTCAAACCAGGTAACCGTTTCGCCATCTATCGTGGAGCTTCCACTCTTAATGTCACTGGCCGCATACTGCGATGCGGTGGTATCCCGCGCCGCCTCGTCGGTGGTGTAGAAGCACTGCCAGCTTGAGAGGTTGCTCAGGTAGCCAGATAGTATCTGCACCCCCTCTACGCTTATCTCTCCGGTAAAGGAGCTGCCCAAAGCATCCCCGCTATAGGGAAGGGTGTCGATGATGACGGTATCGGTCATCGCATTGGTGCTGGCGTTTTCTACGCTTAGGGTAAAGATCATGTCATCGCCGGGGTCATAGCTTTGAGAGTCTGCCTGCTTTGAAATGCTGCTGCGCATAAGCTTGGATACCGTGATGCTTGTACTGTCTATATTTCCTAGCGACGTGCTAAAGGTGCGGTTTTCCCCCGTGCACGTGATGGTTACGCTATTGCTCAAGGTATCGTTGTGCGAGACGTCTGTCTCTTCCACCCCTTCGGTACCGATCACGACGGAATAGTGGATATAAGGCAGTTCCTCACGTGTGTCCCATCCCGCAAATACCCAGGTAAGGGTGGTGGTTCCGTCGGCGTTGTTCGTCACCTCTGGCTCAAAAGATTCACCCTCCTCCACCGTGCCCATCTGCCCTTGGGTACCACTTTGTGTGTAGGTGCCGCCCCGATAGGCAGATCCCGGTACGTAGCTTAAGCCCTCATCGAGCGTGTCGGTGATGGTTACGGTTGTAGTTGTGTACACGCCATCCGGCATATTGCTGAAGCTGGGCGCCAGGACATAGTCAACGTAACGCTGGCCGTTGTCCAACTGATAGACGCTTTTGGTGGTGTTATCGGTTTCTGTCTGGGCCACACTTTTTGAGATGGAGGTATTGGCCGCTACGATCAAAAGGCTGTCGCCTTGGGAGGAGCCTCCCGTATGTCCTCCTGCGTAGCCCGACTCATCATAGTAGGCCTTGACATATTCGGAGGCCCCATAGTGGAAGGTGGCCTCTGGTAGCTCTGTGGGATTATCCGGGTTATTACCCAGCATGGTTGGGATTACTCCGTCTGCGGCCTCCCATTCGGCTACCCTCCAGGCCCTTACAGCCACCACGCACTGATAGACATTTCCTACGACGGATTCATCATTTTTGACAATCGCCCCTACCATGGCATTAAGGTTAGCGCCGCCATTGGAGTATTTCCTCAGATTTGAGGGGTCGTTATTTCGGGGGCGGTATTCCACCAGATACGCAACCACTGTGTCGCCTTCTGGTACATCCTCCAAGGATGCGTAATAGACAAGGTCTTCGATATCCGCCGCATTCATCTCTTCATCATCGACCCAGCCGGTGCCATCTTTTTTGGTGGCATAGAGAAACGTTGCCACCCAGCCATAATTTGTCACACTCGTATAGTTATATTCTTCCCCTGTAAGCTCTACCGCTTCGTCGTCGAACTTGCAGAGGACATCCGCCGC
>CAYTIS010000101.1:0-4092 GCA_964438035.1 uncultured Slackia sp. | reverse complement strand
CAAAGAAGGCCTCCCACCCGGGAGGCTTTTTTGGTGTTGGAGGAAGGCTTGTGTGTAAGGGTCTTGCAGGCGCGCATTGGCCGGATTGGAAAGTCCGCCTAAGGCGTGACGCTTGTGTTTGGGGGGAGGGACTCCAACGAAGTGGAGTACAATAGCGCTCGTTCATGTATGAAAGCAGGTGAATATGGGCGATATGCGTACGCCAGAGGTGGAAAACCTCCTCGAGGTCTTTTCTTCGATCACTGATAAAGATGTCTTATACGCCCTCTTCGAAGACTTATTCACGATTCGTGAAATCAAGGAGACCTCCCAGCGTTTGTCGGTGGCTGCTCTTCTTGATAAGGGTAAGCCCTATACCGCCATCGCTGAGGCAACCGGTGCTTCGGCGACGACCATCGCTCGGGTATCCAAGGCCCTGAACTATGGCAGTGGAGGGTATCGGCACGCTCTTGATGTGCTTCGGGATTAGTTCTTACGATTGGATTTTCATGGGTGGGTCGTCGGTTCTTGACGGAGCCCTCACTCTATAATTTCGTGTGACATGCGCCTTTTCGGAGGCGCTTTTACATGGCCGCGTGGCTGCGGCCCTGATCTGTGAAGGATGATGGAATGATACACGTGCGTGAAGCCCTGGCCGACCTGATTGACAGCGCTCTTGATGACGCGATGCAATGTGGGGCTTTCTCTTTGCAAGAAAAGCCGCCAATCACCCTTGAGCGGCCGCGTGATGAGGGTAATGGTGACTGGGCGTGCACGGTAGCGATGCGCTGTGCTAAGGCTGCTCGTCAAAACCCTCGCCAGATTGCCCAGGCCATCGTTGAGCACCTGCCGCACAGTGAGATAGTGGACAAAGTTGAGATAGCAGGTCCCGGCTTCATTAACTTCTATCTCAAGAACAGTGCCCTGCATGATGTGGTAGCTACCGTGCGTGCTCAGGGCCTAGACTATGGGCGAGGCAGTCTTGATGCACCGTGTCGAGTGAACATTGAATACATTTCCGCCAACCCCACGGGACCTATGCACGTGGGGCACGGGCGTTGGGCGGCGCTTGGTTCTGCCATGGCGAACCTTATGCGTCATGCGGGCTACGAGGTGTCCGAGGAGTTCTACATCAACGACAACGGCGTGCAGATGGATAAGTTTGGCCTGTCCATTGCTGCGCGCTACCTCCAGCAATGTGGGGTGGAGGCCGAGGTACCTGAGGGCGGTTACAACGGCCTGTACGTGAATGATATCGCGCGGGCGATTATTGAGCGCGACGGAGAGCAGTGGGTTGGCGTTGATGAGCAGGAGCGCATGCTTGTCTTTCGCGAGTTTGGCTACGACTACATCATGCAGGTGTTTCGCCGGATTACTGCACGGTTTGGGAATAATTTTGAACGCTGGCAGTCGGAGCGGGAGATGTATCGCCCCTCTGAAGAGTTTGGGGGCGCAAGTCCGTTTGATTTCTTCATGGGCAAGCTTCAGGACCAGGGCGATTTATATGAGAAGGACGGGGCCATGTGGTTTCGCTCCTCGCACTACGGCGATGAGAAAGATCGCGTGATCCGCAAGGCCGATGGCGACTACACCTATTTTGCTTCTGACGTGGCCTATCACGTCATGAAAACGCATCGGGGCTTCGACGTTCTCATCGACATTTGGGGAGCTGACCACCACGGCTATATTGCGCGCGTGGCTGCGGTGCTGGCGGCGCTAGGGCATCCCGGTGCGCTTGAAGTGGTGCTGGGGCAACTAGTGAATCTGTTCCGTGATGGCAAGCCCGTACGTATGTCCAAGCGCACAGGCGAGATGATTACCTTTGAGGAACTGCTCGACGAAGTGGGCGTGGATGCCACACGCTATTACATGCTCAGTCGCTCCACCGAGCAGACCATCGACTTTGACATTGACGTGGCCAAGAAACAGGATGCCTCCAACCCGGTCTACTACGTCCAGTATGCTCACGCGCGGATTTGCAAACTGCTGCGTGATGAGGCAGGACGCGGCGATGAGGAGGGTTTGGACATGGACGAGGTGGCCGCCTCCTGCATTCCTGCCAACGTTGATCTGGGCGCGCTTGCTGATCCCACCGAGCTTTCGCTTATCCGGAAATTCAGTGAGCTGGGCGACCTTATCGCCCTGGCCGCGCGCGACCGTGCCCCTTTTCGTCTGACTCACTATGCACAGGAAGTAGCTGCGCTCTTTCATCAGTTCTATACGAACTGCCCGGTGCGCAAGGCATCCACCGAAGAGCTGAAGCAGGCGCGGCTGGCTCTTTGCGATGCTACCCGTATCGTGCTTGCTGTTACGCTGGGTATTTTGGGCATCTCTACGCCGCAGCGGATGTAGAGGGGCGGCGGGATGCCGCATCGTGTACCCAAGCTAGGCGAGAACTCGGTTCAAAGAAAAAGGGGCCAGGGCCAGGAATAAGAATTTGATAGACTGGCGCGCGAGTTTTGGTACTGTGCGGTTTGCATGTGTGAACCGGTGAGAAGGTGAGGATGGCAGAGTCTCAAGTACCTCCCACACTATGGGTTGTGGTTCCCTGCTATAACGAAGAGAACGTGCTGTTAGAGATCGCGCAGCGGCTTAGCGAGAAGCTCTGTGCGCTGCGCAAGTCCGGACGTATTGCGCCGGCGAGTACGGTACTTTTTGTCGACGATGGCAGCAAGGATGCCACGTGGGAGCTTATCCGGTCTTTGAATACGGGCGCGTTTCCTTTTGAAGTGGACACGACTCCTTCCGTCAACATTCGTGGTGTGCGACTTGCTCACAATACAGGACATCAGAATGCGCTTTATGCCGGCCTCATGAGAGCTTTGGAAGAGGGCTGCGATTGCGCCGTCTCTATGGATGCCGACCTACAAGATGACGTCGAAGCTATAGATGAGATGCTTGCCGCCTTTGACGCAGGCGCAGAGGTGGTTTACGGCGTGAGGAGTAGCCGAGAAGCTGACAGCGCTTTCAAACGTAATACTGCCGGGGCGTTCTACAAAATCATGAGCCTTTTAGGCGTGGAGATGGTCTCGGATTCTGCCGACTACCGTTTGATGGGACGCCGCTCACTCAGTGCGCTTTCGCACTACCAGGAGGCTAACCTCTTTTTGCGCGGCATTGTACCTTCGCTTGGTTTTACTACGGCCAAGGTCTACTACGAGCGCAAAGAGCGTTTTGCGGGTGAGTCCAAATACCCGCTGTCTAAGATGATTTCATTTGCCCTTGAGGGCATCACATCCTTTTCGATTGTACCCATTCGCTTGGTGACGCTTTTAGGCTTTTCCTCTCTTATCGTGGCGCTCATTATGGTGGTCTACGCACTTGCGAGTGCAGCCACAGAAACGACTGTGCCAGGTTGGACGAGTCTTATGGTCTCTATCTGGCTGGTCGGCGGCCTCATCATGGTTTCACTCGGAATTGTCGGCGAGTATGTGGGAATGACCTACAGAGAGTCCAAGTGTCGCCCACGCTACATCATTGCAGAAACGATTGATTAGGACCAAGACAAGGGAGAGGGGCATATGCCCAATCGAGGTCATATGGGAAAGGATGTCGTGCGCATAGACGGACGAGTGTCTAGCAGACAACTCACGCTTATCTGTACGATAGCGGCGCTTGTTGTAGTGATTCTTGTGTGCCTGTTGCAAACGCCCAAATACGCAACTGGCGACGATTTTGTCCAAGATCTCTACGTGCGTGGCGACTTCCTTAACTCTCCGACAATGCTCATGCTCTATTCGCTTGTTGCTTTTAGTGCGCCGGTTTCGGCACTGTACACAATCCTGCCGTCTGTGCCGTGGTTTCCGCTCATCATGTTCGCGATGGTGTGGGCATCCTTTGCGTTGGTTTTGCGCCTTGCACTCAGCTCCGAGCTACCCTTTGCGTGCCGGATCATGTTTGCAGTGGCCCTGCTCGCGGTCGAGTTCATGGTTTGTGTGTACTTCAGCTATACGATCGTGGCTTTTGTCGCCTTCGGTGCCGGTGTTGCCCACCTTATTGCACGTGCCGGATACGAAAAGCCTGGGCGGTTGCGCCTTTCCGACCTACTCGCTTACGTACTTGTTCTTGAAGGATTCTCACTGCGACCAGAGTCGGGCGCGGCGGCTGCTCTTC
>CAYTIS010000100.1:0-4094 GCA_964438035.1 uncultured Slackia sp. | reverse complement strand
CCGTGTACCGAACGGTACGCACGGTGGTGTGAGAGGACGGCGCGCCAACTAATGACACGCCTCCTACTCGATTGACGGGAGTCGTTACTGGCTCACCAACTCTCGCCAAACGTGCGTCGACACATGACAGAGAAAATGCAGCACACTTTGTCGCGGCATCGTGCAAATTCGAATACGCATTTGTCGCGGCATCGTGTAAAATTGCCCGGTTATTTGTCGCGGCATCGTGAAAACTCGAGGTAATCATGCTGAAACGAAAGGCTTTAGAGGCGCTTAAGAATTGGAAGTCAGAATCGCATGGTGAAACAGCAGTTCTCATCGAAGGAGTCAGGCGTGTTGGCAAAAGCACAACGGTGGAGCAGCTTGCGAAAGAGGAATACGAGACATACATCCTCATTGATTTTTCAAGGGCACCAAAAGATGTGATGGATGTTTTTCGACTTCAGAAGGATGATCTAGACGCGTTTTTCATGCTTCTTCAGACGTATTACCGCACACGTTTATATCCTCGAAAATCTCTCATCATTTTCGACGAGGTGCAGCGCTATCCCGAAGCTCGAGAAATGATCAAGCATCTTGTTGCTGACGGGCGCTACGATTACGCTGAGACAGGCTCACTCATCTCCATCCGTCGCAACGTGGAAAACATCCTCATTCCTTCTGAGGAGAGAAGGATTCGTATGGAGCCCCTTGATTTCGAAGAGTTCTGTTGGGCTGTGGGAGAGGAGTTGCTTGCTGATGCCATCCGGGAGGCATTTGAGAAGCTTGAGCCTTTGCCTGATGTTCTCCACAAACGAGCGATGAGACTGTGGCGAGAGTACATGCTGGTGGGCGGAATGCCTCAAGCGGTTGCAAAATATCTCGAAACACGTGATTTCGGAGAAGTCGATGCGGTGAAGCGAGGTATCCTCGGCCTCTATAGTGACGATATCGGAAAGTTCGCCAACGGCGATGCCGGACGCGTGCGGGGAATCTTTGCTCAAATCCCCGGCCAGCTCTCCAAGCACGAGAAGAAATTCACATTGGCTTCGGTTGATGAGTCTGCACGTTCGCGGAACTATGATTCCGCATTTTTCTGGCTTGAAGATGCTCGCATGATAAATATCTGTCGAAATTCGACTGATCCTACCATCGGACTGGCTCTTTATGAAGACAAGGCCTCATTTAAGTGCTATATGGCCGATACCGGGCTTTTGGTGTCGCAGATCTTTGCGGATCGCGAGAGGACACCTCATGATGCATATCGCGCTATCCTGTTCGATAAGCTGTCTCTTAACGAGGGTATGCTGGTTGAGAACGCCGTTGCACAGCAGTTGAAGGCGGCGGGAAGAAGGCTATTCTTTTTCTCGCGATACGAAAAGGGCAACTCAGAAGCCACAATGGAGATAGATTTCCTTATTGTGAAAGAGCATGGCGGAGCGACAATGCGACCTCGTGTGAGTCCCGTCGAAGTCAAATCAACGAAAACATACGGGCTATCATCGCTCAATAAATTCGAGAAACGCTACGAGAGCAGGCTTGGGAGATCCTACATTGTCCATCCAAGACAGCTAAGCCTTCAGGGAAACAGGGTTTGTCTTCCGCTCTATATGAGCTGGTGCTTGTAAGGAGCCGAGGAAGCGCGCGCGCCTTGGAGCGCCTTGGAGGCTCTTTGAAGGTCGAAAAAGGCGCGTGTGCGGCGGCTCTATTGTGATACCATGACCGGCGCTTGAGCATTACACATACCTTAAACACACTACGATGCATCAAGGAGCCTGGTCGCATGACTCATCAGGGCAATGTTATTTCATTTGACGACGCGCGTCGTCTCGCCTCCACCAAAGCCAAATTCCCCTCCGTCCAAGGCGCATCCGCACCTCAGCTGGATGATGTACCCTCTTTCGTAAGCCCCTTTGCGCGGCCGAAGGATCAGGTACCCACTCCGAGGGCGGACGGCTCTCAGCGGATTCAAGCAGCTGTCTTTACGGCCGGCTCGGAGGGATGTGCGCGGGCGGCAGCTCTCGATGGGTTTGGGGCGGTGTCGCGCTCGGGTCGCATCTCAAAGATTGGCCAGGGCGCAGCCGCCAGCGGCGAGGATGTACCGCGCTTGCGGCGCACAACGGCGCGCAGTATGCGCGGATCCGAGTGGAGCGAGCAGATCGCACGTGATCTGGATGAGGCTAGCGTACGCCCGGCCGTGGAGGCCTACGAAGAAGATTCCGAAGAGGAGGGTCTGTCCAAGCGCGCCAGACAGAAAAAGCAGCGCGCAAAGGCTAAGGCCGAAAAGATGTTCATACGTCAGTTCGGCAAGGAGACCCCGTCGGGCGAGGGTGGTTCGCGCGCGGCGGTGTACAAAGCTCAGATGGGCAGGAACCATAAACGCGCCTTTACCGAGATGGGTGGTCGGTCCGAAACTCAGGTCACAGCACCGCGCAAGCTGCGCGCAATACCCTCGGTCAATGTCTCGCGATTTGTGGCAATAGTGGGCTGCGCGGCCTGTGTGGCGGCCGTGGTGGCTTTTCTGTTTCCCGTTGCCCAGCAGGCCTATATTCAGGCGCGTGAGGAAGATCGCCTCCAGGCCGAGTACGAAGCTTTGCTGGAGCGCAACGCTGCTCTTCAAGATCGCATCGACTATCTCAACACCGATGAGGGCATCGAGAATGAGGCGCGTGAGCAGTTGGGCTGGGTGCAGGAGGGCGAGGTGGCTGTGCTGGTGGAAGGCCTGTCTGACGAAGTAAGCGATGAGGAAGATTCGACCGTGAGCATCCAGATTGCAAGCGGCAGCATTCCCGCACCCGATACCTGGTATTCGCCGGTGCTCGACGTGCTCTTCGGATACACTGATCCCACGGAAACTCAGTAGATGAGCCTTGCCGGCGGGCGAAGAGATGGCTGGTCTCTGGAGAAGCGGCAGGTGAGAATAAAAACGACACGATAAGGGGCCGCTTGTGGCGGCCCCTGCTGCATGCTGCGAAGGCGGAGCCAGAAGAGGGGAGGGCGTTATGCGCGTGGCCGCAATCGACATAGGTACCGTGACAAGCAGGCTGCTCATTGCCGATGTGGATGCATCCGGCATGCACCAGATAGAACGCACAAGCCGGATTACCAACCTCGGTGAAGGAGTGGATGCCTCAGGCCTGCTTCTGCCCGAGGCGATTGAGCGCACGGTCAAGGCCGTGGCGGACTTTCGGCGCACGATTGACGAGTGCGGGCGCGAGCGGCCGGTGGATCGGATCGTGGCCGTGGCTACGAGCGCGAGTCGCGATGCAGGCAATGCCGAGACGTTCGTAGCGCGCCTGCGTGAGGTGGGTATTGAGCTGAGCGTGATTCCCGGACAGCGCGAGGCGGAGCTGTCGTTTATGGGGGCTGCGAGCGATTTTTTGGATGAGGATCTGCTCTTTGTGGATATTGGAGGCGGTTCAACCGAGCTGGTGTGCGGGCGCGCTTGGGCACGCGCGGGTTCGCTCGTACCCGAGGTGGAACTGAGCGCCTATGCCTCTTTTAATATCGGTACCCGCCGCGTCACCGAGCGCTTCCTGAAAAGCGATCCGCCCACAGAGAAGGAGCTTAATGCCGCCCATGCCTGGGCGACTGAGGTGCTTGCACCATTTTTTGAATGCCCCCAGGCAGGCTGGGCACGTCTCGTAGGTGTGGCGGGCACCCCTACCAGTACCGTTGCCGTGCGCGATGGGCTTGTTCCCTATGATGCGAGCAAGGTTCATGGTGCCCAGGTAAGCCGCGAGGAGTTTGACCAGGTGGCACATCGTCTTTTAGCCCTTCCTCTTGCTCAACGTCAGCAGGTGGTGGGTCTACAGCCTAAGCGTGCCTCCGTGTTTCCTGGCGGACTGATCATCATGGATGTGGTCATGCATCTTGCCAAGATGGATAGCTTTACCGTAAGCGAAAGTGATCTGCTTAAGGGTATCATTCTGGACACCGTGCGCGATGAGGTGGAGAATCAATAGGTGCGTTTCGTGACGAAGCATAAGCGAAGCGGGCTTTTTGCTATCATGGCTCCTCGCGTTTCGATGGGTATAACGCTCAAACTGGGGGTGTGGCGAAATTGGCATACGCAGCGGACTTAAAATCCGCCGCCGCAAGGCTTGTGGGTTCGA
>CAYTIS010000099.1:0-4120 GCA_964438035.1 uncultured Slackia sp. | reverse complement strand
TAGGCCTTGGTGGCCAGGCCGGGGGCCATCATCGACAGCGCCAGCATGAGAGCCATGCCCAGCGCCAGGAGCTTACTGCCCCTCGAAGAAATGTGCGATGTCTGGCTAACCATGTTCTGCACCTCTTCTCTTCCTTTCTTTTCAATGCTTCCTTGTGCAGGGTGACACCCCTGCGGGTGTGCTTCCTCAAACGACCACGATTCGTGCCGGTGGAAGCTTGTACCTTGCCGAGGGCGCACGAATCCGCGCGGGCTGCCCCCCGCAAGACGGTACGGCACCGGGCGGATGACGCCCCCCACCGTACAGGTCGGACATTTCCATACTGCTCCCCTCTCCTAACACGTATCCTTCAAAAGCGATGCGCCTGCGCGCACGCTCCACGATGTCGTTTGCGAGCCTTAGATCCCTGGTCATCGCAAGGGGGTGAGCATCACTCCCACCGAAACGCGATGAACAGGAGGCTGCCGTCGAGCTGGCTTTTCTCCACCGGCCCGTAGTTGCGACTGTCCCGGGAGTTATCCCGGTTGTCTCCCAGCACGAAGTACTCATTATCGCCCAAGGTCACCGGGTAGGTAACCCCCTGTTTTTTGAGGGTACCCTCGTAAACGTAGGGCTCAATCAGTTCCTCGCCATCCACGAGCAGGGTGCCGGTCAGCTCGTCGATGTCCACCGTTTGGCCAGGGCCCGCCACGATGCGTTTGACCTGCTCCGTGTCGCCCTCCACCTGTACCAATACGATGTCTCCCACCTCGTAGGCGGCGCCTAAGCGGCGAAACACCGCCACGTCGCCTTCCTCTAAGGCGGGCGACATGGAGTCACCCTCCACCACGGCCACGGCAAAGACCACGCCGAAGAGCAGAAAGACCACCAGGGCTGTAGCGGCAAGCGACACAACCAAGGCCTGCAGCCCCCGCCTGCGCCTCACCCGGCTGAGGCGATCCTCAAGCGGGTCAAACATGGCGGGCGGTGCGGTGGTATCTGCAGGTGCGGTGGCCTCCGCAGCGGCCGGCGCAGCAGCCTCCGACGGGGTGGCGGCTTTCGCAGGTGAGGCGTCCGCCGATGGCGGGGTGGCCTCCTTTTCAGGCTGCCTTTCGACGACCTGAGCGGCGGCCCCTTCAGGCGCATCCGGGGTGGCGCGCCGGGGAGGTGTCGCCTGATCTGCTGCTTCCCCCTCAGCCGCCGAGGTGGACGGCTTTGGGGTTTGCGGCTCCGCCGGGGTAGGCGGCTTTTGAGCCTGAGGCTTCGCCGAGCGCCGCAGGCGGTGCTTCCCCCGACCGCGCGAACGCTCCTTCTTGAGAGGTGCGGCCTTGCGATACGAGGAGCGCCTCGGGCTGGGTGCTTCCTCCTTGACGGTCGGCGACCCTGCGGGGGGTTCCTCACGGGAAGGCTCCTCCCGCGTGGGCTGCTCCTTTTGAGGGGCAGCCCGACCGGCAGACTCTTCCTTGGCAGGCGGGGCTTGCCGGGGCGTATCATCATCGAGAGAGAGTCGCACCGTGCGCCGCGATTGCTTTGCGCGGCGGGGTCGATCCTTTCTCGCGGACGACTTTGTGCGCCGCTGCGAGTCCTGGGCGGCGGCCCCTGTGGGGGTGGCAGCTGCGGCAGGCTTTGCAGGGCTGGACGGGGCTTGCGGCTCCGCCCGAGTGGGAGGTGCGGATGAGCGTTCCTCCCAGTTGGAGGGCGCATCCGCAGGCGGACGCTCCTTCCGGGTGTGAGGCACATCCGCAGGCGGGCGCTCCTCCCGGCTAGAAGGTGCCGCTGGCTCCTTCCGCGTGAGAGGCTCTGCCCAAACGGGTGGCTCCTCTCGGGAAGTCTGCCGCACAGGCGGCTCCTCCCAGCTGGGCGCTTCCGCTCGGCTGAACGGATCTGCCCCGGTGGGGGCATGCCGCCGATATGGCGGCTCTCCCCCCAGCCAATCCTCCTCAATGGAGGGTCTGTCCTTAGGGGCAGCTCCCTGAGCAGGTGGCTCATACAAAGGAGGCTCCTTGGTGCGGCGGCCCCCCAAAAAGGGGTCCTCCCCACCGCGCAGCTCCTCGTCCATCAGGTCTTCATCACGAAGCTCCTCGTCTCGAAGGAGATCGTCGCCAAACGTGCCCTGCGAATACGACCCCCGCGCCTCTGAGACCACCCTCGCTTCAAGTAAGTCCTGAACCTTAGAAGAGGAAGTCCGTGTGAACAGCATGTTTGCCTCGGCAATCTAAGCTCGGATCCGAAACGGAACTCGAACTGGAACTCGAGGAGTAGCTGCTGTCAAGGCCGTACGACACCGTCTCAGACCCCGAAGAAGTACTCTTGCCTGACGGGCTGTAATCCGAAGCACCCAGCTGCTCATCAATCCAGCTGAGGTGACGGTCAAGCTGATCCCGGCGCTCACGCAGCGTATCCGAAAGTTCCTGACGCTGACGACGCAGGGAGTCAAGCTCGCTTCGGAGGCGATCTACCTCAAGGGAGGCATCACGCACGATACGCTCAGCCTCAAGCTTGGCATCGCGGCGCAGCTGTTCGGCCTCGGTCTTAGCAGAGCGGCGCAGGGCATCGGCATCGCTCTCAGCGTCGCGCAGGGCACGGTCAACCTCAAGAGAGGCATCGCGTTTGGCTTGCTCAATCTGGCGCTCGGCTTCCTCGCGCCTCTTGCCCACCTCGGCGAGCATGGCGTCACGTGCGCGCTGCTCCTCCTCACGCAGGGCCTCGCGAACCTCGCGGCGCACCTTTTCTTCGGTGTCACGCTTCATGTCCTGGAGAACCTTGACGGCGGTGGCAAGTTCGGAATATTTGGAATCGTACTCACGTTTTACCTGATCGGCCTGCTTGCGAGCCTCGCGGTAGCGCTTGGGCTCATCGCCGATGGCCTGGATGCGGCTGTCAAGCTGGCTTTTTTCCTCTTTGACAGCCTCGTAGGAGCTTTGATAGCGACGCAGGCGCTCCTGCGCGGTTTCGAGCTGGGCTTCAATTTCGCCGATGCGGCGGTTGCGAGAGCTGAGCTCGGCATTGGCCTCGCTCAGGCGCTTGTCACGAAAGGCGATTTCTTCTTGGGCCAAATCGCGGATATCCCGAATGCGGCTGAGCACGTCTTCCTCGTCAAGGCCTCCTACCGCGCGCTTCTTGAACTCCATGTTCTTCAAATACGCATTCAGCTTTTCCATGCTCAACCTCTTCCGTTGTACCTCGTTTAACCTACTTTGAGGTGCGCATCTGTCCTACCCGCTGCCCGGAGGCCGGATGCTTGCTGCGGGCCTGCTTGAGGCCAAACCGCAGACATGACACATCACGGGTTTCCTGTGTGGTGATGCATATTACCGGCTGGCCTAGGGGGGCTTTTACATTGGTTACAGTGTATTCGGGGCGATTACACGGGCGCTGCGGTGGGCATGCGCGGGGCCTGAAATGCTGCGTTTTGCCTGATGAGAGACGTGTGCATGCGCAGCGGTGCACGGGAAGCGCGGGTGGTGCCGGACGGGAGCGAAAGCAGCACCAGACGGGGGTGCAAGCGGCGCTGGACGGGGGTGCGAGCGGCACTGGATAAGCGTGCAACAGCGCCACGTGAAGGCGCGAGCGGTGCCGCACGGAGGGCGGGTGGCGGGTGGCAGCGTTGGGTTGGAGATACGGGTAGGGGCGCGGGATAGCATCACCCTTGAGTGCGCTGCTCGACGGAGGCCGAGCCGATGCCCGGCTCGGTGCAATCAACCGCAATCAACGGCCGGCCGACTCCCAGGATATAAGATTCAAGCTAAAAGATTACGCAGGAGCATCTAAGCCTGCGGTTATAATCTCTGCGGTGCTTTGCTAGCCGGACGGCATCTCTGAAAGGAGGTGTTGTCGATGGACGCGAATACCGTTATCGCCGTATGTGCGATTTTTAGTGTAGTAGTGGCCCTTATCGGCATTAACCGAGAACGCTAGTAAACGACTGAGTCTGTACAGAGAAGAACCCCGCCTGGACCGGAAACCCTAGCGGGGTTTTCATGACAAACGATGTCGCCCGGCTTGGCGGGGCACCGCTCGGTCTGAAATTATAACAGCCCACATACAACTTTCAACGCAGTCCGCAATTGACATCTTAACCTTTTGTGAGGTGATAGAAGTATGAACGAGTTTCAGGCTGATGTTAACAGCTACTACGACA
>CAYTIS010000098.1:0-4132 GCA_964438035.1 uncultured Slackia sp. | reverse complement strand
CCTCCTTCATGAGGGCCTGCTCCTCAATCTGCATCTGCGTGTATTTACGCTCGGCAGCATCAATCTCCTCCGGCATGGAGTCGATCTCAATCCGCAGGCGGCTGGCGGCCTCATCCATGAGGTCAATCGCCTTGTCGGGCAAGAAGCGGTCAGCAATGTAGCGATTGGACAGCTCGGCCGCAGCAACAATGGCCCCGTCGGTGATACGTACCCCGTGATGAATCTCGTACTTCTCCTTCAGGCCGCGCAGGATGGCGATGGAGTCCTCCACCGTAGGCTCGCCCACCAGCACCGTCTGAAAGCGCCGCTCAAGAGCAGCATCCTTCTCGATATACTTGCGATACTCATCGAGGGTGGTAGCACCGATGGCGTGCAGCTCGCCGCGCGCCAAGGCCGGCTTGAGCATATTGCCCGCGTCGATGGATGAGTCACCCGCCGAACCCGCACCTACAATGGTGTGCAGCTCGTCGATAAAGAGGATGATGCGCCCCTCGCTTTGCTTGACCTCGCGCAGCACAGCCTTGAGGCGATCCTCAAATTCGCCGCGATATTTGGCACCGGCAACCATGGAGGCCATGTCCAGCGCAATAATGTCGCGATCCTTCAAGCCTGTAGGCACGTCACCAGCCACGATACGCTGGGCCAGCCCCTCCACGATGGCCGTCTTGCCCACGCCAGGCTCGCCGATGAGCACCGGATTGTTCTTGGTGCGCCGGGAGAGCACCTGTATGGTGCGGCGAATCTCGTCGGAGCGGCCAATTACCGGGTCGAGCTTGCCCTCGCGCGCCTGTTGGGTGAGGTTTTGGCCGTAGGTGTTGAGCGCATCCAGCTCAATGGAACTTTGCTGGTCGGTCACGCGGGCATCGCCGCGCAGGTCGTCATAGGCCTCCTCCACGCTTTTGCGCGTGATACCCAGCGCGTTGAGCTGCTTGCCAGCCTCGGCCTTATCCTCGGCGAGCGCGATGAGCAAATGCTCGCTTGTGGCGTAGCTGTCGCCCATCTTCTCGGCAATCTTCACCGCGTTATCGATGGTCTTCATTAAATTGGGCGAGGGCAACGACATGCCAATACCCCCGCTGGTCACCTTAGGCGCCCGCTCAATCGCCGCATCCACATTGCGGATGAGCTGGGCGGGGTCAGCACCAACCCGCTTGATGATGGCGGAAAGGTTGTGCTCTCCCGAATCAAGCAGGGCCTTGAGCAGGTGAATGCTCTCAATCTGGGTGGAGCTGGCCTCGTTGGCAATGCTCATAGCGGATTGAAACGCCTCTTGAGCCGTGATGGCGAGTTTATCCAGTCTCATGGTTCTCCTTTAATTCAGTTTGCGGATGGCCGTGGACTCGGGCAGCATGAGCGCCGTCACATTGGCGCGCGTCTCAAGCTCGTGGACGCGATCGGCTAGTCGGCGCACCTTTTTATGCAGGTCGTCAATCTCTTTGTCGCGCTCGTCGATGCGGCCCTTGAGATCGAGGATGCGAATGACCCCGGCGAGGTTAATACCCTCGCTGGTCAGCTCGTTAATCAGCCCAAGCCTCTCGATGTCGGCCTGTGAGTACATGCGGGTGTTGCCGCTGGTGCGCTTGGGCGTGACCAGCCCTTTTTGCTCGTAAATGCGCAGGGTCTGCGGATGCACCCCGGCGAGCTGGGCGGCCACGCCAATCATGTACAGCGGCGTATCTCGGTCTGCCATAGTCTTCCTTCTTTCGTAAAACCCGCGCCGGCCTAGACGACCAAGGCCGCGCGCACATCCTGGCCAGCCGCTTCGGTGGCAGTCTGGAAATCGCGCATGGCCTTTTCCTGCGCAGGCGTCATCGTCGTAGGTACCTTAAGATCAAGCGTGATACGCAGCGCGCCGCGCTCGCCACCCTTGACGTTAGGGGCGCCCTTGCCCTTCACGCGCAGCGCGGTCTTGTCCTGACACCCAGCGGGCACGTGCACGCGAATCTTGGTGCCATCTGGCGCGGGCACCGTGATGTCGGCTCCCAGTGCGGCCTCGGCAAGCGTCACCGGCACGTGCATAGTCACGTCAGAGCCCTCACGCGCAAACACCGGATGCGGGCTGATCTTGGTGGTCACGAGCAAATCCCCGTTGGCCCCACCGTTCACGCCCACGCCGCCCTTGCCACGAAAGCGCACGCGTCCTCCGTCCACAGCACCCGCTGGCACCTTCACGTCAAAGGTCTCCACCTCGGAGGTGCCGGGAATCCGCACGCTCACCTTCTTGGTGCAGCCGCTAAAGGCCTCGTCAAAGCTCACGTTAAGCGTCACGGTTATGTCGCGACCCTGCTGCGGACGCGCAGTAAAAAAGTCGCTGCGCCCGGCGCGCTGCTGCCCGCTAAACCCGCTGAAAAAGTCACTCACGTCCCAAGCACTGCCGAAGGCCCCTTCGCCCCGCCGGATGCTCTCTAGGATGTCTGCCCAGCTGGTAAAGCCGTTAACACCCCCAGCTCCCCCAAAGGGAATGCGTTGACCATCAGCTGTGCCGTACTGGTCGTAGAGCTTACGCTTCTTGTCGTCAGAAAGAACCTCGTAGGCCTCGTTGATCTCTTTGAAGCGGGCCTCATCGCCACCCGCGTCGGGATGATGCGTGCGGGCCAGCCTGCGATAGGCCTTCTTTATCTCGGTTTGGGTGGCGGTGCGAGATACACCGAGCGTTTTGTAATAGTCCGGAGTTGCAGCCATCGACACCACCTCCTTCTTTTGCAAGGAAGGCGGACCATCTGCCCGCCTTCCCATCGTCGTCTATTGTTCCTCGCCCGCGTCCTCGGACTCACCCGATGTTCGCTTCGGGCCACCCGTCGAGATGGCCACCACCGCTGGCCGCAGCACCTTCTTTCCCAGGCGGTACCCCTTCTGATACACCTGAGCCACGGTCTCATCAGGAACATTGGCATCCTCGACGGTAGACACGGCCTGATGCTCAAAGGCATCGAAGGCCTTGCCCGCAGGGTCGATAACCTCAAGGCCGTGCTTGGCAAACACCTCGTTTAGCTTGGCGTCGATAGCCTTCACGCCCTCAAGGAGACCAGACTCACCGTTGCCCTCGGCGTGCGTGATGGCGCGCTCGAAGTCATCCAGTACGGGCAGCACATCACCCATGAGCCTCTCAGCGGCACGGGTGCGCATGTCGGCAGCCTGCTCGGCCGTGCGCTTGCGAAAGTTATCCCACTCCGCTTGCAGGCGCAGGTACTTGTCGCGCATTGCAGCGGCCTCCTGCTCGGCCTTGGCCACGCGTTCTGCTTCAGCCACCACGGCATCAGCCTCACTGGCAACCTGCTCTTCCTCAGAAGCGGACTGGCCGCCCCCCTCCTCTTGGGGGGCTTCCTGAGGTGCCTGAGGCGCTTCCGAAGCCGCCTCCTCAGGCCCGCCCGCAGACGCTTCCTTTGCAGGGGCGCATGCCTCGCATGTCTCCTGCTTGGAGGTCTTCGGCGCATCCTCGATGGGAATCTCGCGAGCCTCAGATGCGCCCTTGTCCTTCTCTTCCTGGGCCATGATTACTTGCCCTCGTTCTTGTCATCCACGACCTCGTAGTCTGCCTCAATCGGGCCATCGTCAGCGGTTGAAGCTGCGCCGGGAGCACCCTGCGGGGCCTGCTGAGAGCTGTACACCACCTCGGCCAGCTTGTAGCCCGCCTGCTGCAGACGCTCGCTCGCGGCCTTGATGGCCTCCAGATCAGTGCCAGCCAGGGCGTCTTTAGCCTCTCGAATAGCATCCTCAGCAGCACTCCTGGTGTCGGAGGGCACCTTGTCGCCCAGCTCAGAAAGGGTCTGCTCGGTGGCATTGACCAGCGAATCGGTGTTGTTGCGCACCTCAATCTCGGCCCTGCGTGCCTCGTCTTCAGCGGCATGCGCCTCGGCATCACGCACCATGCGATCAACTTCCTCGTCGGACAGGGCGGTGGAGCCGCTGATGGTAATCTGCTGCTGCTTGCCGGTGCCCAAATCCTTAGCCGACACGTTCACGATGCCGTTAGCATCAATGTCGAAGGTGACCTCAATCTGGGGCACACCACGACGAGCTGCCGGAATGCCGGAAAGCTGGAAGCGACCCAGTGTCTTATTGTCGCCCGCCATCTGACGCTCGCCCTGCAGGACGTGAATCTCAACGGAGGTCTGGTTGTCGGCCGCCGTGG
>CAYTIS010000097.1:0-4342 GCA_964438035.1 uncultured Slackia sp. | reverse complement strand
TGCCCATCCTGCCCTCTGAGGAAGAATTCCCCTACGCTATCCGCGTGGTCTCCGAGGTGCTGGAGTCCAACGGCTCATCATCCATGGCCTCGGCCTGCGGTTCGTGTTTGGCTCTCATGGATGCTGGCGTGCCCATCAAGGCGCCGGTTTCCGGCATTGCCATGGGCCTGATCAAAGAGGGCGATGACGTGGTGATCCTCTCCGACATCCAAGGCTTGGAGGACTTCCTCGGAGACATGGATTTTAAGGTCACGGGTACCGAGCGCGGCATCACCGCCCTGCAGATGGACAACAAGGCCAAGGGCCTGTCCACCGACATTCTGGGCCGTGCGCTCGCTCAGGCCAAGGAGGGCCGCGCCTTCATTTTGAAGGCCATGCTCAAAGAGATTTCCGGACCGCGTGAGAGCCTGCGCGATACCGCCCCGCGCATTGACAGCATCCAGATTCCTGTGGATAAGATTCGTGAGGTTATCGGCAAGGGTGGCGAAACCATCCGGGGCATTCAGGATGCCACGGGCACAACCATCGACATTCAAGAGGATGGCACCGTCCACATCGCCTCGGTGGATCAAGAGGCCGGGCGCGCCGCGCGGGCCCAGATTGAAGCCATCGTCAAAGAGCCCGAGGTGGGTGAGATCTATGAGGGTGCCGTGGTTGGTATCCAAAGCTTTGGCGCCTTTGTCAAGCTTACGCCCTCCAAAGACGGGCTGCTGCATATCTCTCGGATGGCCAATGGGCGCGTGGGCCAGGTCGAAGACGTGCTGAACCTGGGTGATGTGGTAAAGGTGCAGGTCATTGAGATCGATCCCAAGTCGGGCAAAATCTCGCTTGACCGTCTTGAGAAGCCTGATGCACCCGAAAGTTTTGTCCCCACCCGCCGCGAGCGCGAGGATCGTCCCGGCCGCAGCGAGGGGCCGCGCCGCGATCGTCGTCCCGGGCGCGCCACCCGCGAAGGAGATGGTCGCACCCCGCGCCGTCGCCACCGCGACGAGGGCTAATTCGTCCCGCATAAGCACCACCCCCGTCTGTGCCCCATCTGTGTCACGTCTGTGCCAGGTGGGACGGCGCTTGAAAACGGGGGTGACACCGTATATCATGCACCCCTGCATGTCTGCAACCATGCCTGAACAATCAATGAAGGAGTTTCCACCATGGCAGTGAAGATTCGCCTTGCCCGTCACGGCGCCAAGAAGCACCCCGTCTACCGCGTTGTCGTTGCTGACGCACGCAGCCCCCGCGACGGTCGCTTCATCGAGCAGATTGGCCGCTACAACCCCAATACCAATCCCTCCGAGATTTCCTTTGACCAGGAGAAGCTCGATGCCTGGCTGGCCAACGGTGCCCAGCCCACCGACACGGTAAAGCGTCTGATCAAAACCGTCCAGAAGGCCGACTAGCCATGGGCCAGACCGACCTGGTAGGCCTGGTGCGCGGTATCGTGGTTCCCCTGGTGGAAGATCGCGATGCCGTCGAGGTCACCTCGAGCATGGGTGCAGACGGCGTGCAGCTCATCGAGATTCGAGTGGCCCCCGACGATGCGGGCAAGGTTATCGGTCGCCAGGGCCGTGTCATCAAGTCCATCCGTGTGCTTACGCGGGCGGCCGCCTCGTCTCGCCAGCACGATGTCGATGTCGAACTTGTCGAAGACTAAGAGGGCACGACGCTGGGCCTGCGTGGCTGAGCTGGTGTCCACCCAGGGTTTGAAGGGAAGGTTCGTCGCACGTCCGGTGCGCGGCCTTCCCTTTCTCTTGGAGGAGGGGATGAAGGTTTCCTTTGTGCCCCCTCTTCTCCATGCTCCGCGCCACACCTGCGTAAGCTTTGTGCAGCCTTTGGGTGAAGATGCGTGGCTCGTGGGTTTTGAAGCAGTGGGCACTCGTGAGCAAGCCGAGCAGCTTCTGGGCAGCTTCTGCCTGGTTGAGCGAAGGGATGTCCCTGAGGGCTTCGATCTTACAGAGCCTTGGGATGGCACAGGCCTTAACGGCTTTGCTGTCATTGACGAAGACCGGGGGCTTTTAGGCCAGGTCGAGGAGGTGCGCGCCATGCCTGCTCAAGATCTGCTGGTGGTGCGCGGAAGTGCTGGTGAGCTGCTCATTCCTGTGGTGGACGAGTTTGTGCGCGCCATCGATGCGTACACTGCTACCGTTACCGTGCGTGTGCCGCAAAGCCTCCTTGATATAAACGCTTCGGCTTCGGCGCAGTCCTTTCCGAAAGGCCCCTAAGGTGCGCATCGACACGCTCTCGACCTTTCCCTCCATGTACGATTCGGTGATGGGAAGTTCCATCATGCGGCGCGCGCAAGAGGCGGGCGCGCTTGAATTTTGTGCCCATGACCTGCGCGCGTGGACCTACGATCGCCATCGCACCACCGATGATGCCCCCTATGGGGGCGGCCCTGGGCTGGTGATGAAGTGCGAGCCCATCTTTGAGGCTTATGATGCTATCGCAGCTCTTGGCACCTCGCCCCACACCATCTTTTTGGCACCCATCGGCACGCCCTTTACTCAGGCCACGGCCGTCCGCCTAGCCCAGCTGCCCCGCCTGCTTTTCATCTGCGGGCACTATGAGGGCATTGACGAGCGCGCCTATGACCTGGCCGACAGCATCATCTCTTTGGGCGATTATGTGCTCACCTCGGGTGAGCTTGCCTCCATGGTGGTGATTGATGCGGTTGTGCGCCTGCTGCCGGGGGTTTTAGGCGACGATCAAAGTGCCCAGGACGAAAGCTTCACCGAGGGTTTGCTCGAATACCCCCAGTACACGCGCCCAGCCGTCTTTCGCGGCAAGGAGGTGCCGCCGGTGCTTCTCTCGGGCAACCACGCCGCCATTGCTGCCTGGCGACGCGAGCAGGCCCTGGCGCGCACAGCAGCCCTGCGTCCTGATTTGCTGGAGACGGCCAATATGACGCAAGCCGACCGGGACTTTTTGCTATCATGGCGCAGCAACATGAACGAGGGCGTCTAAGGGACGCCTTCTTTGTTTGAGCTGCCTGCCACCTGAGCTGCCCTGCTCACCCTCGCGCCGTGCGCAACCAAAGGAAGGATCTCATCTATGTATTACGAGCAACGAGGACCTTCGGGAGTGTTGCGTGCGCTGCGCGGCGTGCTTTCCTGGATTTTCTGGCCCGTGCTCGTTGTTGTGCTCGTGTTTGCGGTGCAGCGCTACGTGGTATGCCCCTACACCATCCCTTCGGGCTCCATGGAAAGTACCATTGAGGTGGGCGACAGCATCTGGTCCGAAAAGGTCAGCTACTATTTCCGCGACATCGAACAAGGCGACATCGTCACCTTTGACTACGAGGGCCGCACCCTTATCAAGCGCGTCATTGCCGTGGCCGGTCAGACCATTGATCTGATCGATGGGACGGTCTATATCGACGGCGAGGCCTTGACTGAGTCCTATACCAACGGCAAGCCCACCGAGCCTTTGGAAACCGCCTCAGGCATTGAAATCTCATACCCCTACACCGTGCCTGATGGCTATATCTGGGTGATGGGGGACAACCGCACCAATTCGTCTGATTCCCGCTATTTTGGCCCCATTCCTGTTGCCAGCGTGACGGGGCGGGCCGCCATGATCTATTGGCCCCTCGATCGCATAGGAGTCCTCTGAGCATGACCCAACCCGTTTCGGCGCCCACCTTTCAAGACATCATCTTGCGCCTCCAGCGCTACTGGGCCGAACAGGGCTGCGTGGTTTTGCAGCCCTATGATTCTGAGGTGGGGGCTGGCACCTTTCATACCGCCACCACCCTGCGCTCGCTGGGTCCTACCCCCTGGCGTGCCTGCTATGCCCAGCCCTGTCGGCGTCCGGCCGACGGGCGTTATGGTGAAAATCCCAACCGCATGCAGCACTACTATCAGTTTCAGGTGCTGATCAAGCCCAGCCCGGCTAACTCCCAAGACCTGTATCTGGGCTCGCTCAAGGCTATTGGGCTGGATCCCGCCGATCATGACGTGCGCTTTGTGGAAGACGACTGGGAAAGTCCCACCCTTGGTGCCTGGGGCCTTGGCTGGGAGGTTTGGGTCGATGGCATGGAGGTCACCCAGTTCACCTATTTTCAGCAGGTGGGCGGTATCGAGGTGGATCCCGTGCCGGTGGAGATCACCTACGGGCTTGAGCGCCTGGCCATGTACGTCCAGGGTGTTACCTCGGTCTATGACCTTGTCTGGACCTATCTACCCGACGGCTCTGCCATGACCTATGGCGATGTCTTTCTTCAAAACGAGCGCGAATTTTCGGCCTACAACTTTGAGGTGGCCACCATCCCCGTGATGCGTGCCAAGTTTGACGATTACGAGCGCGAATGCCACGCCTGTCTTGAGGCCAAGCTCGCCCTTCCCGG
>CAYTIS010000096.1:0-4357 GCA_964438035.1 uncultured Slackia sp. | reverse complement strand
CTACGCGGTGGCTCGGGAGTTTTTCGACGATCACCTGAGCCGCTGGCATGCTGCCCACGCTGAGGAGATACGGGCGCACAGCTCCAATGGCATCTGCCTGGCTTTTGCCGACGTCCTGGAGGCTACCTGCACCGCTTGGGCTGCCTAAGCGAACCATCATCATCCACGAATTACATTCCAACCACCCCGCCGCGTTGGGGCTGGTGCGTCACGGCCACGTGCGGCCAGTACCTATCAATTACGTCCAAGGAGGAGCTATGGGCCAGATAACCCGTCGTTCGTTTCTACAGGGGTCACTTGGCATGGCCGCGCTTGCCGGCTTTGCCGGGGCAGCGTCGTTTGACCTGGTGGCTGCCGAGGCCTCGGCCGATGAGGCAGCCGAGGTCAAGACCTACTATAACTGCTGCCCGCGCAACTGCTATGACACCTGTTCCATCGTGAGCACCGTTGAGGACGGCGTGCTCACCACCGTCATGGGCAATTCCAACAACACCTACACCGATGGTCGCCTGTGCGTGAAGGGCTATACCTATCCGCGCCGTGTGTACTCGCCTGACCGCATCAAGTATCCCATGCGCCAGACCGCCAAGGGCAGTGGCGAGTGGGAGCAGATTAGCTGGGAAGAAGCCATCGACACCATCGCCCAAAAGATCGTGTCGTGCCAGGAGGAGGACGGCAATGCTTTAGGCGTGTGCCTCAATAAGTATTCCGGCAACTTTAACCTGCTCACCTACGGCATCGAGGGCTTTTTCACCTCGATTGGTCACACCACGCGCTGCCAGGGCACGCCGTGCTGGCCGGCCGGGATTGACTCGCAGACCTTCGACATGGGCACGCTTTTGTGCTCCGACCCTGAGAGCATGAAGCAATCCAAGCTCATCATTTGCTGGGGGGCCAACCCGGCTTGGAACGCGGTGCACTCCATGAGGATTTTGGCCGACGCGCGCGAGGCCGGGGCCAAGCTCATCGTCATCGACCCCATCAACACGGACACTGCCGCCAAGGCCGATCAGTACATCGAGATCAAGCCCTCCACCGATGGTGCCTTGGCCCTGGCTATGTGCAAGTGGGTGATCGATCATGACATGCAAGACACCGCCTGGATGGAAGAGCATGCCATCGGCTGGGAGAGCTTCATCGACTACGTGAACAACAACATAACCATCGACTGGGCCGCCGAGAAAACCGGCATTCCCGCCGACGTTATCGAGGCCTTAGCCGAGGAGTATGTCACCTCTGATCCCGCCTGCATCTGGATTGGCTTTGGCATGCAGCGCCATACCAACGGCGGTGCCAGCGTACGGGCAATTGATGCGCTCGCTGCGCTCACGGGCAATATCGGCAAAGTAGGAGCTGGAGCCAACTACGGACAGCTGGACAGCTGGCTGGCCAACTACGGTATCCAGGCCGCCGTGGGCGAAAAGACCGACAATGCGGATGCTGATCGCAATATCAACATCAACAATTTTGGGGCTGACATCCTCCACAACTGCACCGATCCTCGGGTGAAGCTTTTGTGGGTGGCCTGCCGCAATCCCATGAGCCAAGACCCTGAGACCGACGTGGTACGCCAGGCCTACGAGTCCATCGATTTGGTGGTGACGGTGGATCAGTTCATCACCCCCTCCTGCGAGTACTCCGATATCGTGCTGCCCTGCTGCACCATCTTTGAGACCTGGGGCATGCACGCCAGCTACTGGCATTATTGGATGAATGGCAACCAGCAGGCCATCGAGCCGCTGTACGAGGCCAAATGCGACCACGATATCTTCTGTTTGCTCGCCGACCGCATGAACGAGATAAGCCCCGGTTCGTCCACCTATCCCTCTGACCGCACGATCCAAGACTTTGCCCTCTCCGAGATTTCTGATGCGGGCCTGGAGCTCTTTGGCTTTGAGTCGGCCGAGGACATCTTTGAGACGGGCTGTGCCAAGGTAACCGGGTATGAGGCCGCGTGGGCCGATGGAGCGTTTCGCACGCCCTCGGGCAAATACGAGTTTTACTCCCAGGCGGCGGCCACCACAGGCAACCATCTTTTGCCCGTCTATCGTCAGGAGGCCTCAACGCCCGAGGAGCGCCCGGTGCGTCTCATCAATCCGCACTGGAAATACGGCCTGCACTCGCAGTTCCAAAACATCGACTGGATGATGAATATCTGCGGGGAACCCTATGTGGAGATCCATCCCGACCTGGCGGCCTCCTACGGTATTGAGGATGGCGATGGGGTGCGGATTACCAGCGACATCGGCTACCTCGTCATCAAGGCGCGCCTGCGCTCCACGGTGCCGACCGATGCCGTGGTGGTCTATGAGGCCTGGTTCAAGGACAGCCCCTTTAATGTGAACTACCTGGTGCCGGCTCTGCCCGCCGATATGGGCAGCTATGCCACGGGCAAGCCTGGCCTGGCCTTCCACGACACCTTTGTAACCATCGAGAAAGCATAAGGAGGGACGATGACTCAGCTAGCCTTTGCCCTCGATCTGGGCCGGTGCATCGGCTGCAATGCCTGCACCATTTCCTGCAAGCAGTTTCGCAACCTTGGTCCGGCTGTCAACCGCCGCACCGTCTTTGAGCTGTCCGAGGAGCTGGTGGGCGTTCCGATGCGCAACTACCTCTCTATCGGCTGCAACCACTGCGACAATCCCGGCTGCTTGACTAACTGCCCCACGGCGGCCTATTCCAAAAACGAGGACGGAATTGTCATCCACGACAAAAGCGTGTGTGTGGGCTGTCGACTGTGCGCCTGGACCTGCCCCTATGGCGTACCCACCTTCGATGAGGAGGCCGGGGTTATGGATAAGTGCGACATGTGCTACGAGAGGATGGAAGCGGGGTTGGAGCCGGCCTGCGTGATGTCGTGCCCGCTTGGTGCCATCCAGATTATTGATGCCGATGAGGTGCCCGAGGGCTACCAGCGCGGCGTTGATGGATACCCCGACTGGGAGCTGACCGGAGCCAATCTCTACGTGAAGCTGCCCAGCGTTGTCGATCAGGTGAGGAGGTAGGGTCATGCATGAGATGCCATTGGTTATCTTCACCCTCCTAGAGCAGGTGGCCCTCGGCGCGTTTGTGGTGCTCTGTGTGCTGCGTTTAAGGGGAAAGCTTGATGCCCGCGTGGGGTTTAAGACAGGCGTGGTGGTGTGTGCGGTAGCTGTGGTGGCGATGGTGGCCTCCCTGTTTCACCTGGGTCAACCCCTGCGCGCCATCAACGTCATGCGGGGATTGGGCTCATCGTGGCTCTCGCGTGAAGTTCTCTTCTTTGTGCTCTTTACGGTCGCCATTGCTGCTTATGCGGTTTTGGAGAAGCTGGGGCGCGACAAGTTTGCCAGAATCGCGGCAATCGCGGGTGCTGTCTTTGGGGTGTTGGCCCTGGTGAGCACGACGATCTGCTATATGCAGCCGGGGGTGGAGGCCTGGAATAGCATCGCCACGCCCGCCCAGTTCGTTCTCACCACCGTGGTGGCCGGTGTGCCCCTGGGGCTTGCGCTTGTGCGCAGTTTTGAGGGCGGGGCGCCGATGAAGTGGGTGGCCCTGTGGTGGGCGATCTTCGTCATCCTCTTTGCTACCCAGTGCGTGATGCGTTATTTCTTCTTTGCCGACATCGTGACGCTTACCTCCACCATTCCGCTGGCATAGCAGATGCTGCGGGCTGCTGCGTTGCGTTGTGCTGCTTGGCGTGACCTTGCTGTAGCTCTGCCGGGTGGGGCATGCCGCCCCGTTGTTGTGGTGGGCTAAGTTTGCGACATTTCCACCTCTTCCTCCTCCAGCGCTGCAGGCGAGCTTTTGCCTGCAGCGCAGCCCCTTTCTTGGTGTCTTGCTGCTGCTCTGCTCGGCTGCGTTGCTTGGTTGCCTTGCTCGGCTGCATTGCTTCATGCCCGCAGCGAAACGCCGCAGTGACGCGCTACAGCGCCACGTGCAGACCCGTTTCGACGCGTCTGCCTTGCCGTTGTGTGTACCTGGGCGTCCGGGCGCTCTGCCCATCTGCCGTGCACGTCAGGGGTATACTAGGTGCGGTTCCTTCGATCGGGATTGTCGGCGGAGGGGGGAGTATGAACCAGGTGACGGCACATGCTATCACGCTGTGGTGCGCCATCTTCGCCAAGTTCTCCAAGGGCCTGGCTCGTGAGCTTGAGCCATTAAAGCTCACCGCCCTTCAATATCGTCTCCTCCTTGAA
The DNA here is from genome assembly GCA_964438035.1 of uncultured Slackia sp. Lineage (GTDB taxonomy): Bacteria > Actinomycetota > Coriobacteriia > Coriobacteriales > Eggerthellaceae > Slackia. The sequence goes on along the minus strand of CAYTIS010000096.1, from coordinate 182 downwards.
CTGGCCTCGTGCAGCCCCGCATCGGTCGTGGCCCTTCGTTTGGCCCGCACCCTCACCGCCAAGCCCGTGTCGGTCTTAAGTGCCTTGGAGTCACTTGATGCGCATGGTTTTGTCCGGGAAACCACGGGCGACGGACGCACAACCACCAAAGATCTGCGCCAAGCCAGCCTGCGCTCATTTGC
>CAYTIS010000095.1:0-4410 GCA_964438035.1 uncultured Slackia sp. | reverse complement strand
CGATTGGGAGATTGAGGCCTTGGTGGTGGGCCTGCCTTCTACGCTCTCGGGTGAAGAGGGGCCGCAGGCTGCTCTGACCAGGCAAAAGGCTCAGCGTATCGCCAGGGCAACAGGGCTTGCCGTGCACTTTGCTGACGAGCGCCTTAGCTCGCGTGAGGCCCGACGCATTTTGCGTGAAGAGGGCCTGGACGAACGGGCGATGCGCGGCAAAGTGGATATGATTGCCGCGAGCTTGTTTCTGCAGGTCTGGCTTGATTCTTCTGCCGCAGATGAGCAGCGGCGAGGCAATAACTGACATCGAGGATAAGGACACACTCTATGACGCGACGGCGCATCACGTACAGCTCTCACTCTTCGCATCGCGCTCGGTTCGCCCATGCTCGGGGTGCGCGCCAGTTTCGCACCTATGACACCACGCTCATCCGTCCCCGCCGAAGCAAAGGTCCTATGGTGCTTGCCGGGGTTTTTGCCGTGGTGGTGATTGCGGTTCTCGTACTGGTGGTGAGTATGGCGATGCGCGGCTGCACAGCCGAGGCTCTGGATGGCTCCCAGGTGGTGGTGAGCGCCGATATCCAGGCCACCGTTCCTGAAGGGTCGACCGCTCAGGAGGTGGCGGCCCTCCTGGAGAGTGCAGGGGTTGTTCCCAGTGGTGACGACTTTTTGACCTACGCCAAGAGCTTGGGAGTGGAATCCCAGTTCCAGGCGGGTACCTATCTCTTCTCGACAGGGATGACCCTTGAGGAGGTGGTTACCGCTGTAGCCACGGGGGATTTGGGTACCAACAGCTTCACCATCCCCGAGGGCTACACGCTCGCCTCCAGCGCCACGCTCGTGGAGGAGGCAACTGAGGGCGCGGTCACGGCCGATGAGTTCACGGCGGCAGCCTCCGATGCCAGTGCCTATGCCGATGACTACGACTTTTTGGCGGATGCCCCGTCGGGTGCCTCGCTGGAGGGCTTCCTCTTTCCCCTAACCTACAGCCTGACCGGCAGCGATACAGCCGACTCTCTCATCCGCATGATGCTTGATCAGTTTGAGACGCAGACTGCCTCGCTTGACTGGTCGTATCCTCAAAGCCAGGGCCTGACCATCTACGAGGCGGTGAATCTGGCCAGCATTGTGGAGAAGGAGTCCAGCGGCGACGAGCAGATTCGCGCCCAGGTGGCCGCCGTGTTCTATAACCGTCTGAGCCCCGACAACACCGAAACCAATGGCTATCTTCAATCTGATGCCACCACCGCTTACGAGGTGGGTCACGACCCTTCGGCCGAAGAGGTGCAGACGGGCACGTACAGCACCTATGCCAACCCGGGCCTGCCCATCACGCCCATCTGCTCGCCCAGCCTGGCCTGCTTGGAGGCCGTGTGTGCTCCGGCAAGCGATTATGAGGATTATTACTACTTCATCTTCTGGACCAATGATGAGGGCGAAACCGAGTACGCGTTCAGCAAGACCTATGCCGAGCACCTTGCGGCGATTGAGGCATATCTGTAAGAAGCGGCGGTATCAAGTCCGGTCCGCCCAAGGCGTGTGCCCAGCGGTGTATGGTGCATAAAGGATGGATGATGGCGTTTTTCTCTCCCGATAGGCTATTCACTCGCGTGACCAGTATCGATCCCGCAGCTGATGTTGCAGATGCGGGGTTTACTCACGTGCTGGTGGACCTAGATAACACGCTGCTCACCCGCGATACCCACGAGGTTCCCGACGATGTGCGCGTTTGGCTTGCAAATCTCAAGGCTGCAGGCATCGTCATCTGCATTCTGAGCAATAACTGGCATCGGGGGGCGCATGAGTGGGCAGATCGCCTGGGCCTACCCATCGTGTCGCATGCGGTCAAACCCCTGCCCTTCGCCTATGCTGTGGCCCTGCGCAAGATTGGGGCGCAGCGGGCAACGACGCTCTGCGTCGGCGATCAGATGGTCACCGATGTATGGGGCGCACATCTGATGGGAATGAAGGTCTATATGGTTACGCCGCTTGTAGAGGCCGACCTTTGGCACACACGTCTGCTGCGCAAGCTCGAAACTCCCCTCATGGGCCATATGAAGCCAGAGAAGTAAAAAGGCACCTCGCAGCCGCGAAACGCTGAGGGCGGGAAGTTTGTCACTCAGATTCCGAGGAAGTAGGATCGGCTGAGGAAGCGGGGCCAGGCGGGCATCTGCGGGCATCTGTGCAGACAGAAGAGCGCCTGCACAGAATGAAAGGGCCTGCTCTTTTCGCGCAGGCCCGTCTTTCTGGAGGTTGTCGCTGTAGGTTCTGTTTTAGACTCGCTTGACGAAGCGGCCGTCGCGGGTGTCAATCTGGAGTACGTCGCCCACATTCACGAACATGGGCACCTTCACCTCGACGCCAGTTTCTAAGGTGGCGGGCTTGGTGGCACCCTGGACGGTGTCGCCCTTAAAGCCGGGGTCGGTTTGAGTCACTTCCAGCTCCACAAACATCTGGGGCGAGCAGCCAATCAGCTCGTTATCGGCATACTCCAAGGTTACGGGGTCGTTTTCCTTAAGCCACTGAGCAGCGTCGCCCACGCTTTCGGTACTGAGCGAGAACTGCTCGTAGCTGGTGGGATCCATGAAATAGTACTCGCTGCCGTCGTTGTACAGATAGGTCATGGTGCGCTGCTCAAGGCGCACGGTGTCGAACTTGACTCCTGCATTCACGGTGTCGGAGTATACGCGGCCATTTTTCACATCGCGCAGCTTCATGCGCACAAAGGCACCGCCTTTGCCGGGCTTGACGTGCTGAAACTCCATGATGGTGCACAGCTTATTGTTGTAGATGATGCAGATGCCGTTTCTGAATTCTGCGGTGGAAATGCTGGCCATGTATCCTCCTGCGGGGCCCGACGGTTGCCTGTGTGTATTGAGCCTATCAGGCCCAAGTGTCGCTTTTCGAGAGAGTCCTTGAAAAAGCGGCGTCAGATTATAACAAGTTCGTGCGTTGACCGGGTGAACACCTCAAAGCCGGTCTCGGTAATGACGCCAAAGTCCTCCAGGCGACACCCGAGAACGCCGGGCAGGTACACGCCTGGCTCTACCGTCACCACATGTCCTGGCTTGAGCGGGTTTGGGTTGCGCAGGGAGAGAACGGGCAGCTCATGGATATCAATGCCCACGCCATGACCCAGTCCATGCCCCATCTTGTCCGCAAACCCATGCTTGGCCAGTACCTGCTCGGCCAGCTCATGAGCCTCCTTGCCTGTGATGCCGGGGCGCAGTATGGCCTCAACCGCCTCGTTGGCGGCGCGCACGGCGGCAAACACGCGCTGGGCTTCTTCGGTAGCATGCCCGATGCATACGGTACGCGTCATGTCTGAACAGTACCCGTCCTTGCGTGCGCCAAAGTCTATCACCACCATGTCGCCGGGTGCCAGACAGCGCTTTCCGGGGATGCTGTGCGGTGCTGCAGCATTGGGTCCGCTGGCCACGATGGAGGAGAAGGCCACGTCTTCGGCACCCATGAGCCGCATGGTCTGCTCAAGCTCAAGCTGCACCTCGCGTTCGGTAAGGCCGCTGCTTGCATCGCCTGCGATTCCCTTATCAGGTGTGCAGGCGGCCAAGCGCTTACGCATAAAGTCCACTATATGGTCGAAGGCCCGGTCGGTGATGTCTTGGGCCGCGCGCATGGCTGCAATCTCGGTCTCGTCCTTCACGGCGCGCAATTCGCGCACAAAGTCGGAGGTTTCGATGATCTCAGGTGTGGGGCGCAAGGCGTCAAAGGCCTCCTCAACACGGCGAAATTCCGCGAGCGCCATGCTGCCCTCAATTCCCAGGCAGCTCACGAGAAGACTCTTCTCGGCGAAGCGACCCTCTATCGCATTCGCAGCCCAGACGGCGTGGGCAGATGGGGTGGCGTCCACGCGCCAGCTCGTGTTTTCAGCAGCGCGCTGGGCGGCATCGATATAGCGGGTGTCGGTGTGTAGGATGCTGTCTTTGGCCGTGATGAGGGCCAGGTGCGCATCCTCACTGTCAAAGACCTCGTCAAAGTCGGTGAGCCAGCGCACGTTGGAGATGTCGCGGCAGTACAGAGCATCAATATGCTTCTGCTTCATGCGCTCGCGCACTCTGGTAAGGCGTTCTTGCGAGCGGCGAGGACGGGGGGCGTTCGTGTCAGTCATGACGCAATAATCCTTTCTGTAAAGGCTTGGGTAGGAGATGAAACTGCGGCAGTATAGATGCTGCAGGTACCAAAGGCGCATGTGTCTCAGGAGACGAACCCGCAGGAGGGCTGCGGCGCGTATCGCCAAACGAATCAATCCGTCACGCTCGGCTAGCAAGGGGCTGCTTAGCACCGACGCACTCGCTTGCCGCATCACCAGCCGGGTCTGCTAGGCGAGCAGCCCGTCGGGTAGGACACCTGCTCGTCGCGTCTGCCGTTCTAGTCAGGCGCGTAAACACCCAGATTTTG
>CAYTIS010000094.1:0-4470 GCA_964438035.1 uncultured Slackia sp. | reverse complement strand
CGTTTCTTGGCGCTCCGCTTTATGGTTGGCTTTATTGACACCATCACATACGTGAGGGTGTTAGCTTGAGAAGCTGCCAGCGTGAGGACACCAGGTCAGAACACGAGATATAAGACCCTAAAAGCCCAGGTCTTCGGCGATGAGGATCACCTTGATGCGACCGGCAAAACGCGAGTGACGGGTGACGACGATGTTGCAGCACATGCAGCCCTCACCGTTACAGTCCCCACACGTGCCATGATGCTGACAAGGTGTGTTGGCATTGAGGCGCGTGGCGTTGGGCGGGCAGGCCATGGTCTGAACGCGCTTGATGCCCGCATCCACATCTTCAACCACCTTATTCATGCCGGTGAGCACAATCACCTGGCGCGGGCCATAGAGCAGGCAGGCCAGGCGGTTGGAATTTCCGTCGATGTTGACCAGCTCGCCTTTGACCGTGATGGCGTTGGTACTCATAAAAAAGCAGTCGGCCCCCAAATGCGCCAGATACATATCCCGCAGTTCCTCAGGCCCCGTACAGGTTGAGCGGTCAAGCAGGCGATACGAGCCTGCCTGAAGGGCCGCTTTCACCCCCGTTTGCTCAAAGGTGACCGTGCCGCCCCAGCCAATGGATGAGCCTTCGGGCACCAGTGTCTTAACCAAACTGATGGCAGCGGCGGAATCCTCGCAGAAATAACCCTCAATGTTGCGGCGCTTGAGGTGCTTGATGATGCTGCGAGCGGTGACCGCAAAGGCGGCCTTGCGAAAATCGGTCATATGTCCCCCTTAGTCGATCGACATGCAATCGCGCCCAGTCTAGCCCAAAACGAGGGCCGAGAACATAACGAAGGGAGAACCCACACCCGCTCGCCCGCTTAGCTGCCTGAGCCCCTCGGCTGCTCAGCTACTCGGCTGGTCGGCTGTTCAGCTGGCACTGGCCCTTTTTGTCTTCTTGGCTCCCGTTGCCCTAGTGGCCTCCGTCGCCTTGGGATTCGTCTTGCGCCCGCCGCGTGCGCCCTTCTCGTCAGCCTCCTTCTCCTTGCCCTTGCCGGGGCAGTCGAAATTGGGACAGAGTTTCCAGGGACCACGTGCAGTCTTCACCACCACAAGCGGTGCCTTACAGTGCTCGCAGCTTTCCTCGGTGGCTATCAGTTCGCCATACTGAGGAAGCGGATAGCTAGTGGAGCACTCGTCGTAGTTCTCGCAGCGAATAAAGCGCTTGAGAGTACGCGGGTTTTTGGAGGCGATAAGCTTGTGTGTACGTCCCTGCTCGGCGCAGGTGGGACAGATACCCACCACCACATCAGGTTCCTGGTTGGTGGAACAAGCCGGGTCGATGCAGAGAGTGCGCGGCTTGGAGCGAAACGCCGTCACCTTAATCTGAGGCATGCCGCAGGTCGCGCAGCGCTCCTCCAAAGCCTCAACCTTGCCCTTGGGAAGCGGATAGGTCACGTCGCAGTCGGGCCAGCCCGCACAGCCGATAAACATGCTGCGCGTCTTGGAGCTGGCCCGCAGCTGAAGATCCTTGCCGCATGTGGGACAGGGACCCACGTAAGCATCAGCCGCTACCGCATCGGCCAGCGCATCTTTGACCTCCTCGGAATGCGGCAAAAGCTCACGCAGCACGTCGTTAAGAATGTCGCGGGAAAGATCCACCACCTCTTTGCGGTTTTTCGTTCCGTTGGCAATCTGGTCCATGTCGGACTCAAGGGTGGCGGTCATATCGGGCGTGGTGATTTGCGGGGCGAAGCGGCCCAGCGCATCACACACCGCAATGCCCAGCTGACTGGGCTCAATCGGATCGTTATGAATATATTTGACCGTGTAGAGGCGCTCAATAATGGCATGACGAGTGGCCTTGGTGCCCAGGCCCAGCCGCTCCATCTCCTGGATGAGCCGGCCCTGGCTGTAGCGCGCAGGCGGCTCGGTCTGCTTTTTGGTACACTCGGCTCCCTTAAAGTCCACCGTCATGCCCGACTCTAGAGCGGGCAGCTGCTCATCCTTTTTAAGACCGTAGGGATAAATAGCGCGAAAACCGGGCTTGACCAGCACATCACCGCGCGTGACAAAGGGCTCAGTGTTGACTGTGATGGTCACCTTCGTACCCTCCACCACCGCTGACTCGGAAAGCGTGGCCAGAAAACGACGAGCCACCAGGTTATAGAGCTTCCACTCAGCCGCGCCCAGGGTGTCGGGGTCAGCCGGAGCGGTGGGGTGGATGGGCGGATGGTCGGTGGTTTCCTTCTTGCCGCGTGTGGCGGTAAGCTTTCCGCGTTTGAGCAGCTCCTGACAATAGGGGCGATACGCAGGCACCTCCGAGAGGCGCCGCACCGTACCCTCTAAATCAAGCGAGTCGGGATAGACCGTGTTATCCACGCGGGGGTAGCTGATATAGCCATCCATATAAAGGCTCTCGGCGATGCGCATGGTACGTGCAGGTGAAAGACCCTCGGCAGCGGCTGCCGCCATGAGACTTGTGGTGTTGAAGGGTGCGGGAGCGCCCACACTGCGCCTGCGCTTTTCCACGGCGGCAATCGTGCCGGTCTTGGCCCCTTCCACATGAGCCATAACGGCTCTGGCCTGATCCTCCTCCTTAAAGCGAGCGATTGCATGGGTGGCTTCAAACTCCTCGCTTTCGCTGGCGAAGGCAGCCTTAATTACCCAGTAGTCCTCGGGCACAAAGGCCATGCGCTCGCGCTCGCGAGCCACAATAAGGGCAAGCGTGGGCGTCTGGACGCGCCCCGAGCTGCGCACGTTACCATAACCAGCAAACTTAACAATAGTAAGGTAACGGGTAAGTACCGCACCCCAGATGAGGTCGATGTCCTGACGGCTCTCCCCTGCCTGGGCCAAATCCTCATCGAGATCCACGAGGTTTTCGAAGGCCTGGGTGATTTCGGTCTTGGTGATGGCGGAATAGCGTGCGCGAAACACCGGGGCTGTGTCGTTAACCTCCTTGATGCAACTCAGAGCATCCGAGCCAATGAGCTCGCCCTCGCGATCAAAGTCGGTGCCGATAATGATGGCGTCAGCCTTTTTGGCCAGATTTTTGAGACTGCGGATGATGTCTTTTTCCTTGGGCAGCTTCTCGATAGGAGCGTAGGCCAAATACGGTAGCGCCTCCATCTTCCAGGCACCCATCTGCACGCCATCAGCAGTGAAGGGCTTGCGCTTGCTTTTGAAGGGAGGTTTGGGCAAAAAGTCGGGGATCTCAGCCGGGCGCACCTCACCCCCGGCGTTGACGGCCTGCCAGCCGTTCTTTTTGCTGTAGACGAGCGAGGGCACAAAGTCAGGTTCGAGGATATGACCGCGCAGCCCGATGGTCACCCAGTCATCGCCATCGCGCTTGAAGCGATAGACCGGCGTGTTATACACCTTGTCAGAGACGGGCTTGGATGTACCCAAAAGCTCGGCAATCTTTTGAGCCGCGATGTTTTTCTCGGTGACGACCAGCTTCAAAGCACGTATCCCTCCTCCTGCATGCCCTCACCCTCGCTCCCGGGCGCGCCGCGAGGGGTCGGGACGAACAGTAACTCCCGGCGCAGGCAGCCCTGTACCGGTCAGAGGCCGCGCCAGGTAAATCGGGGCCTAAGGATACACGATTTCTCGCAACCAAAGAACAAAGCAGAAAAAGGGATGCCAAGAGGTAGGCAGGAGTAAACTTGCCAATCTGCGCAACGCCCTTCTCCCCAAACTCATATCCGGCGAAATCGACGTCTCAAAGGTCGAGATATAGTCATTCGCTGAACAGGTCGGCATGGCTTCCGGTACGTGAGGCGGTAAGTATCAGCTGCTCCTTATCAACTGCATACATCAAAAGCCAATTCGGTCGGATGTGGCATTCGCGAAAGCCGGCATAGCTTCCCATTAAGGCGTGGTCTCTATATCTTTTTTCGAGAGGCTCTTCTGCGCAAAGTTTATCGAGGACAGATTGCAGCTCACTCATATCAAGACCGCGCTTCTTTGCTCTTTTGTAGTCTTTTTTGAATTGCGTAGTAGGGACAAGTTTGAGCGCCATCCAAGTACCTTATTCATCAAGGGCTGCAAACATTTCAGCAGGTGAATCGTAGGATTCAGCTTGAATCTTGCCGCTCATGATGTCGCGAGCTTCGCGAATTGCCGCCTCTGTTTCTGCGTTATAGCGCGGTTGTTTAACCTCAAAAGGCAAACCACCTTCCAAGACAGATTTATGCAAAAACACGTTCACGGCTTCTGAGAGCGTCATCCCGAGGCTTGCAAAAATTATTTCAGCATCGGATTTAACCTGCGGATCTATGCGCATGTTGATTGTTGCAGTCTTAGCCACTGTCCCTCCTTGTGTAGGCAATGTACTTGCAATGTATCACATTGCTGTTGGGCAGACAAGCATCGAGACTACGGTTACGCCCCCAAATAATCAGCGCGTTGCGCTTGAAATCGTACCGTATTGCTATTGAAACAGCTCGTCGTGGGAGCCTGTGCGCTGGAAGTAGGCGACGTCACCTTCGGTTC
>CAYTIS010000093.1:0-4478 GCA_964438035.1 uncultured Slackia sp. | reverse complement strand
GATTGACGTCGCGTGAAAGCAGACGATGGGTGCCCACGAGCACATCCACACTGCCGCGCGCAAAGTTCTCCAAGGTGGCCTTCTGCTCGGCAGGACTGCGAAAGCGCGAGAGCACCTCCACCCCCACCCCAAAGGGGTCAAAACGATCCTTGAAGGTGGTGTAGTGCTGCTGGGCCAAGATGGTGGTGGGACACAGCACCATCACCTGCTTGGCATCCTGTACGGCCTTAAAGGCGGCGCGCAAAGCCACCTCGGTCTTGCCAAATCCCACATCACCGCAGATCAGGCGATCCATCGGCTTGGCGGATTGCATATCTGCCTTGACCTCAGCGATGGCATTGAGCTGATCGGGCGTTTCCTCATAAGGAAAGGAATCCTCCATCTCCTGCTGCCAGGGGGTGTCCGGCGAATAGCGAAAGCCCTGAACCGAGGCCCGGCGGGTATAGACATCCACCAGGTCAAAGGCCAGCTGGCGAGTAGCCTTGCGCGCGCGGGCCACCTGGCGCGACCAGTCACTGGTATTCAGGCGAGTCAGGCGCGGGCTGGAGCCTTCTGGCCCTACGTAGCGCGTCACCCGATCGAGCTGCTCCACGGGTACAAAGAGCTTATCGCCCTCGGCATATTCGAGCAGCAGGTAATCACGCATCACGCCGGAAAGCTCCTGGCGCACCAGGTCTTTGAAGAAGGCGATTCCGTGGGCCGCGTGAACCACGTAGTCGCCCGGCTTGAAGGGAAAGGTCACCTCAGTGATATCAATCCGGCGGCGATTGCGGATACTGGAGGTGCGCCCCTGGGTATCATGGATGGATACCAGCGCCAGCTTAGCCTTGGGAATCACCATCCCCAAAGGAATCTCTACATCCACCACATTGATGACACCCGGGCGCAGCAAGGCCTCGCGCCCCGAAGCTGCATCGAGAACCTCAGTAATGGGCAGCTGATTGTCCACAAACAAGAGCTTCATGTCCTCGCGGGCGCGCAGGTTGGTGGCACTGAACACCACGGTATAGCGACGATCTACAAAACCACGCAGGCGGTCGACCATCTTTGCGGCGTCACCCGCCACATCGGTGCGCTTAACAGGAAGCTCAGCATCAAAGGACACCCCCACACGCAGGATTGACGACATGGTAAAGCGCTGGCCAGCTCCAAAACTAAGGGCAGAAGGCTCGGCGTAGAGGCCCTGGACAGAAATGCGTCCAGCCTGAGCCTTTTCGCAGGCATTCTCATAGGCATGGGCGGCATCGTCCATGAGGCTGCGGGGCTCGTCGAGCACAGCCAGGGTGTTGGCGTGAGCATAATCACCCAGGGTTTCGGTACGTTCGTAGAGATAGGGCAGGCACGCATCAGCACCCAGAAAGTCAGAGCCAGCTTGGAGCTTGCCAAACAGCTCGCGACATACCGGGTCGGTCTGGGCGGGCTTGGCAAGAAGTTCCTTGGCGCGCTTGAGAGTCTGGGAAGTGAGGCAGTACTCGCGCACCGGAAAGATGTCGAATCGGTCAAGCGAGGCGATGGTCTGACCCGTGGAGGGCACGATACGGCGGATTTCCTCCACCTCATCGCCAAAAAAGTCGATGCGAATGGGAAACACCGAGGTGCCAGGAAAGACATCAACGGTGCCGCCACGCACGCACAGGGTGCCCGGCCCCTCAAGCTCGCCCGTGTTGTCATAGCCGCGCGCCACCAAAGCCGCCACCACGCCCTGCATATCCATCACCGCGCCCGTGCGAGCATCCACGCATTCGGCGTTGGCGGTTATCACCAAGGGCGCAAACACATCCTCATCATGCGGAGGAAGACAGCGCGTCATGGCCTCGGCGCTGGCCACCACCACAAGGGGCTCACCCTGGGAAAGCAGCCACGCTGCCCGCGCGCGCCGGGCCACCTCCATAGCCCGGGGAGCCTTGGGGGCAAAGGGGGAATCGCTGCGAGCGGGAAAATGGGCCACCTTGTCTTCACTCAGGTAGGCACCGATTGAGCGCGCCACAGCCTCGGCAGAAGACTCACCGGGCACCGCCACCAGCATGCTGCGGGGCTGAAATGTATAGAGAAGAGCAGTCACGAAGGGGCGCGCCGAAGAGGCCACGCCAAGGGTGGCATCACGCCCATCGAAGAGCCGCTCTGTAATCTGGTCCAGCGCGCCCGAGGCACGCACCGCCGTTGCCAGTGAATCAATGAGCATGCGCCCACTCCCGCCTTCTTGTGGCCCAAGGCCTCATTCTGCACGGTTGGGCATTGTAACAAGGTACCGTGACAGCCAAACGTGTCGGATGCACTGCCATGAACTCTCCCCACCCCTCCTACGGAACATTTGTTTGTAATTTTGCGAATACGCTTGTTTGGGAACATTTGTTCGATTATAGTAGGGCGCATCAAAGGCGACGCGCGAGGAGGAACGCATGAATGCTCACGAACTTCACAACTGCTCCATGATTGCACTCTCAGACCTCTTGAGCGATGAGGTGGTCAGCGGCTGGGCCGTGCCGCGCGAGCATCTGAGCTCCTTCGTCCAGGCGGTGGAGGCCGCTGCGCGTGCTTCAGGGGCCGTGCCGTTTTCCCAGATTGACTTTCTGGAATTTGACAACGCCATCACCTCCCTGATGGGCGTGAGTCTGTCAGATCCGGGCAGCTCAATCATCCAAGAGGCAGAGTCCATCGTGGCGGCGGTGTCAGTGTAGGCAGGTGAAAGGGTGTACGCAGGTGGCTGTCGGGCAGGTGTGCTGGATTGGGGTACAATGCCCCCTTCGTCCGCGAGAGCAAGGAGCCTGCAATGCCACGCGAGAGCCTGACCTCCAAGCGCCAGAGGGCTGCAACTATAGAAACCAGGATGTATGACTACTATGGCGAAGGGGCCTGCTCACTTGACCACACGGATTCGTTCACCCTCACGGTGGCCGTGGTCTTGTCGGCCCAGTGCACCGATGCAGCCGTGAATAAGGTTACGCCCCAGCTCTTCAAGCACTACCCCACGCCACAGGCGCTTGCCCATGCCTCCCTGGAAGAGGTAGAAGCCATCATCCACCCGCTCGGTTTTTTCAGATCAAAGGCCAAAAACATCATCGCCTTGGCCCAAACCCTCTTGAGCAACTTTGGTGGCCAGGTACCCAATGACATGGAGCAGCTCCAAAAGCTCCCCGGCGTGGGCAGAAAAACGGCCAACGTAGTCATGTGCCAGGCCTTTCGCAACCCACAGGGTATCGCGGTGGACACGCACGTGTATCGGATAGCTCACAAGCTGGGGTTTGCCACTCGCAAGGATGACACACCCGACAAGGTGGAAGCCAAGCTCCTCAAGATCTATCCCCGAAAGGATTGGCTCTACATCAACCACCAGTGGGTACATTTTGGTCGGGAATTTTGTACGGCGCGCCGCCCGCGCTGCAGCACCTGCTTCATCGCCGACCTCTGCCCCACAAAAACCAAAGCCCCGGACGGTACGGCGCAATCCTAGCCGGACAGTTCCCTATCACGCATCACGGGGAACATCTAGAAGGGTAAGGATAGCACGCTCAATCTGCTCCACGGGCGCAAGCACCCCTTCGCCTTCCTCGCCACGAGCAAGCCGACCCGTGCCCGGCCCCACAATCGTGACGCCCCGCTCCTTGAGGGTGGACAGGTTTGCCTGCACAGCAGGATTGGTATACATCCGAGTGTGCATGGCCGGACATACTACCACGGGGCAGGTCGTTGCCAAAAAGGTGGAAGTCACCATGTCATCAGCCAGCCCCGCCGCCATCTTAGCGATGAGGCTTGCTGTGGCAGGCACCGCTGCGAACACACCGGCCTGCTGGGCTAAGGCGATGTGCTGGATGGCCCCATCTTCGCTTTCTTCGAAGGTGTCGGTGTAGACCTTTGTGCCCGTCAGCGCCTCAAAGGTGGTTGGTACCACAAACCTGCACGCGTTCTCGGTCATGATGACGCGCACTGCCACACCGGCCTTGACCAGACGCGACACCAGCTCGGCGGCCTTGTAGGCGGCGATCCCCCCGCTCACGGCCACCAGCACGCATCGATCCATGCGCCCTCCTCTCATCGCCTCAGCACTACTCCTGCCGCAGCCATCCCCGAGCGCTACCCCTGCCACAGCGCCACTTCCCTAGCGCAGCTCGCACTGGGGCAGATCCTGCAGGGCTACCACCTCAAGGCCGTCAGGGGTATCACTCAGTGCCTCAAGCGCCGCCACAAAAGCGCTCGCCCCCGAAAGGGCCGTCACGCTCGTCACCCCGTGGCGCACGGCCTCGGTGCGCAAGCGATACCCATCGCTGCGCGTTTCCTGCCCGTAAGGGGTGTTGATCATGAGCACGATCTCGCCTGCTGCAATCATGTCGCCGATATTGGGACCTGGCTCGCCAATCTTGGCCACCACCTCAGTCTTCACGTTGCCACCCTTGAGGCAGCGCGCCGTACCCTCAGTAGACACGATAGTGAATCCCAAACGCTGCAAAGCCCGCCCAATGGGCAGAATGTGGGATTCACTA
>CAYTIS010000092.1:0-4521 GCA_964438035.1 uncultured Slackia sp. | reverse complement strand
CAAAATGTGTGTCCGTTTTTGGGGTATTGATGCAGGTCAATACCCCTTTTTGTTGCCCGTGTGGTGCCGAAGGAAGCCCTGACTAGTCTGCGCGTGATACGTAAGGGCGTAGGGGCAGGCATGTACGGTGAGCTGTCAGCTCCGAGATTCAGTGCACTTACCACCTACAAGAATTTGTTCGGACACAGTGGTGCGCCTAGCGTCTCTGGCGCAGTTGTACCCGGCGCGGCCAGCTCAGACAGAATCGGCAGAGCCTTAACAGTCGTTCGCCGTCCTAGGCTTTGGCAAGCAGGCGCTCAACGGTGGCAAGCTTGACGCAGCATACAAAAATCTCCATGGCCTGCTCAAGCTCCTCAAGCGGGGGTAGGGTGGGGGCGATGCGGATATTGGAGTCGCGGGGGTCATGCCTGAGAGGCCAGGTGGCACCGGCGGCCGTGAGCGTAACTCCAGCCTGTCCAGCCAGTTCTACCGTTTTCGTGGCAGTGCCTTGCGCACCTTCAAAGCTCACGAAGTAGCCGCCTTCTGGACGCGTCCAGGTGGCCCCCACTCCCTCAAGGTCGCGCTCAAGTATCTCAAGCACCAGGGCGAACTTGGGCCGCAAAAGCGCAGCGTGCTTCTCCATATGCGCCGCTACGCCCTGAGCATCGCGCAAAAAGCGCACATGGCGCAGTTGGTTGAGCTTGTCATACCCCACGGTTTGCATGGCAGTGCGTCCCTTGATCTCGGCAATCACCTCCGCGCTTGCTGCTACAGCTGCGATGCCTGCTCCTGGAAAGGTCACCTTGGAGGTGCTGGCGAATTTGACATAGCGATGGGGATTGCCTGCCCGTTCGCAGGCCGCCGCGATGTCGGCCACGCGGGTATGCGCAGTTTCGCTGAGGTGGTGGACGCAGTAGGCATCGTCCCAGAAGATGCGGAAGTCGGGCGCGGCGCAGGTCATGGACGCCAGGCGCTCAACCACCTCGTCGGCATACACCGCACCGGTGGGATTGGAATACTGGGGCACACACCAGATGCCCTTGATGGCCGCATCGGCGCTGACCAGGCGCTCAACCTCGTCCATGTCGGGGCCCGTCGCGCCCATCGTCACGGGAATCATCTGGATGCCCAGCTGCTCGCAGATCGAGAAATGCCGGTCGTAGCCGGGGGAGGGGCACAGCCACTTCACCTCCGGTAAGTTCTTCCACGCAGGTGAGCCGCCAAAGCCAAAGAGCATGCCTTGAACCATAAGGTCGTGCATGATGTTGAGGCTTGAGTTGCCAAACACGCAGACGAGCGCTGGGTCGTGATCCATGAGCGCACCCATGAGGCGTTTGGCCTCGGGAATGCCGTCCATGCTGCCGTAGCTGCGACAATCGGTGCCATCCTCAGCGATGAGATTATCGTGTGCGGGTAGGGCATCGAGCAGGGGCAGGCTCAGTTCCAGCTGGTCAACCCCGGGCTTGCCGCGCGCCATATTGAGCGCAAGGCCTTGGGCACGATGGCGCGCATGCTCCTTGTCGAGACTGCTTTTGAGGGCGCGAAGTTCATCGCGGGTCATGTCGGCGTAGCGCATCATTCCTCCTCTGAGTGCGGACGGGTCCTGTGTCGCATATTCTCACGGCGGCTGGTGGTATGTCAGGCCTGTTCGATGCACTTTACCGTATAATCGGTGCTCGCGTTTCGCACACATGCAAACCTGCGGTCGACTCCGACGAGCCTGTGGCCCGTGCACGCGCATCTCACAGGTGTAGGCGCATCTCCGTCACCTGTCCTAGCTGCCCTCAAGAAACGAGAGAGGTTCATGATGTCGAGCAACGATATCCAAGTCATCGCGGCGATGGCCCTGTACTTCATAGTGGTGCTGTCCGTGGGCTTTTTTTATCTGAAGAGGTCTAATAAGGATTCCGAAAGCTATTTTCTGGGTGGTCGCGGCCTCGGCCCGTGGCTTACCGCCCTGTCGGCCGAGGCCTCGGACATGTCGGGGTGGCTGCTCATGGGTCTGCCGGGAATCGCCTACTTTCTTGGTGCTTCAAACGCGATGTGGACGGCGATTGGTCTGGCCATCGGCACCTATCTGAACTGGAAGTTCGTGGCGTGCCGCCTGCGCAAGTACTCGGAGGTGGCCGGCAACGCCATTACCCTGCCCGACTATTTCAGCAACCGTTTTCATGACGACAAGCGCATCCTCATGAGTGTGGCAGCCATTATCATCCTTCTGTTTTTCTGCATCTACTGTGGCAGCTGCTTTGTGACCTGCGGCAGGCTTTTCACACAGCTCTTTGAGCTGGACTACACCACCATGATGATTCTCGGTGCCCTTGTGGTGTTCGTCTACACCTTTGTGGGCGGCTATCTTTCGGTGTGCACCACCGACCTGATTCAGGGTATGATCATGATCTGCGCCTTGCTCATCGTTTTTGTGGGCAGCGTGGCTATGGCCGGGGGTGTGGATAACACCGTCGCGGCTCTCCAGGCCATTCCCGGGTTTCTCTCGGCCACTCAGCAGGCTAATCCGATTGTGGGTGAAGATGGGATCCAGTTGGTGGTGGACGGCGCGCCACTCTTTGGTGATGCTCTGGTCTACGGCACCGGCGCGGTGACCATCGTAGGTTGCCTGGCCTGGGGCCTGGGGTATTTCGGCATGCCTCAGGTGCTCGTGCGCTTCATGAGTGTGCGCCACTCCGGCGAAATCAAGAAGAGCCGCATCATCGCTACCGTGTGGGTGGTGGTGTCGCTGGCTAGTGCGGTATGTATCGGCCTGGTGGGGCGCGCAGCCCTGCCCGATGCCTTCCTCACCCAGGCAAGCTCTGAGTCCATCTTCATCCTGCTGGCCCAGGTGATGCTTCCGGCCTTTATCTGCGGTCTGGTGGTGTCGGGTATCTTTGCCGCCACCATGTCCAGCTCGTCAAGTTACCTGCTCATTGCGGGTTCAGCCATCTCCCAAAACCTCTATCGGGGCCTCATTAACAAAAACGCCACTGAGGCCCAGTGCATGTTCGTCTCGCGCGTGGCTCTGGTGATCATCCTCATCTTCGGCATCTTTATTGCTCTTGACCAGGATTCTTCCATCTTTGATGTGGTGTCTTATGCCTGGGCGGGCTTTGGGGCCAGCTTTGGTCCGCTCATGCTTATGAGTCTGTACTGGCGGCGCACCAACCGTCAGGGCGCGCTGGCCGGCATGCTTGTGGGTGCGCTTACCGTGGTGGTCTGGAATGTGTGGATAAGTCAGCTGGGTGGCATCTTCGCGGTCTACGAGTTGTTGCCCGGGTTCATTCTCTCGCTTGCGGCGATTGCGCTCGTGTCGCTTGTCACCGAGCCCCCATCCAAGGCCATTACGGATGAGTTCGATCACTATATGGAAGCTGACGTCTAGGAGGGGGTTCTCGGGGCGAGCATGGTGCGGCTGCAGGGTGCGGCAGGGCGCAGGCGCTCTCAGAGGGCATCTGCGCCTCGAAAAAATTTTTCAGACGGTTGCGAGGAAGTAGTGGGGAAAACTTTACTGTGCAAGATATAAGGCCAGTTCAAAGCGATACAATACGGAGAGGAGAGATAGATACGCCCGGTGGCGTGTAGAGTGTTGACACGCCTCAGAGGCTAGCGTATCATGCTTTCGCTCTCGCGTGAGGCGCTTATCGCGCGGCGCAGGGGCCGCAGCTTGATAAGTACACATAACGCATCGAGCACTTTTGAACTGGGCGTGTGCCCGAGTGGTTAAAGGGGACGGGCTGTAAACCCGTTGGCTCTGCCTACCTAGGTTCGAATCCTAGCGCGCCCACCACCTGCCCGTGTAGCTCAGTCGGTAGAGCACTTCGTTGGTAACGAAGAGGTCACCGGTTCAAGTCCGGTCGCGGGCTCCAGTTTGCATTCTGCTTACATTGCTTAAAGCAATTGTGGATTTTATTCGGCGGTGTAGCTCAGTTGGTTAGAGCACACGGTTCATACCCGTGGCGTCACTGGTTCGAGTCCAGTCACCGCTACCATTTAGCTTCTACACGCGTCCTTTGGGCGCGTGTATTTCTATCACGTTAGTTCTGGTCATTTGACCATTTCAAGAGGAGGAATAATGGCTAAGGAGAAGTTCGAGCGCAGCAAGCCGCATGTAAACATCGGCACCATCGGCCATGTTGACCACGGCAAGACCACCCTCACGGCTGCGATCTCCAAGACCTTGTCGATTAACGACGGCTCCCATGGTACTGCCCATGCCGACTTTACCGCCTTCGAAGACATCGACAAGGCGCCCGAAGAGCGCGAGCGCGGTATCACCATCTCCATCGCTCATATTGAGTACGAGTCCGATCAGCGCCACTACGCTCACGTTGACTGCCCCGGCCACGCCGACTACGTAAAGAACATGATCACCGGTGCCGCCCAGATGGACGGCGCTATCCTGGTCATCGCCGCCACCGATGGCCCCATGGCCCAGACCCGCGAGCACATCCTGCTCGCCCGTCAGGTGGGCGTGCCCTACATAGTTGTCTTCCTGAACACGTGAGAGATGGTTGACGACGAGGAACTGCCTCAGCCAGCTGAGATGGA
>CAYTIS010000091.1:0-4584 GCA_964438035.1 uncultured Slackia sp. | reverse complement strand
ACCATCGAACAGGGAAAGCTCTGGATGCTTCAAACCCGCGTGGGCAAGCGCACTGCTGCAGCCGCCCTGCGCATCGCCATCTCCATGGTGGAAGAAGGGCTGATCTCCAAGGAGGAGGCGGTTTTGCGCGTCAATCCCGATCAGCTTGACCAGCTGCTTCACCCGCAGTTTGACGCCAATGCTGACTACGACGTAATCGCTCGGGGCCTTAACGCCAGCCCCGGCGCTGCGGTGGGCGAGGCCGTGTTCTCGGCCGCCGATGCGGTGGAGGCCGTGGAGGCCGGGCGCAAGTGCGTGCTTGTGCGCTGGGAGACCACCCCGGATGATCTGGCCGGCATGATTGCCTCCGAGGGCATTCTCACCTCGCACGGCGGCAAGACCAGCCATGCAGCCGTTATCGCCCGCGGCATGGGAACACCCTGCGTCTGCGGTGCGGAGGCCCTAAAGATTGATGCCAAGAAGAAGGAGGCCGTCGTCACCGGTACCGATGTGGTGATTCATGAGGGCGATCTTATCTCCATCGACGGCACGAGCGGTGTTGTGGTGCTGGGGGCCGTTGATCTGGTGATGCCCGAGTTGTCAGGCGACTTGGACACCATTCTTGAGTGGGCTGACGAATTCCGTACCATGGGTGTGCGCGCCAACGCCGACAATCCTGAGGATGCCCAGCTCTCCCGCGATTTTGGTGCCGAGGGCATCGGCCTTGACCGCACCGAGCACATGTTCTTGGGCGAGCGCAAGCAGATCATCCAGACCTTCATCCTCAACGACGATGAGGCCGTGCGCGAAAAGGCCGTGGCCGAGCTTTTTGAGGCGCAGACCGGCGATTTCTACGGCATGTTCAAGGCCATGGATGGCCTGCCGGTGATCGTGCGTCTGCTCGATCCGCCCCTGCATGAGTTCTTGGACAGCCCCCGCGCCCTTGATGTGGAGATTGCCAAGTTGGAGGCCACCGGCGGTAATAAGGACGAAATTGCCGCCAAGCGCAAGCTCATGGGCCAGATCGACTCTATGAGCGAGGCCAATCCGATGCTGGGCCTGCGCGGCTGCCGCCTGGGCATCCTCTTCCCGATTTTGCCGCAGATGCAGGTACGCGCCATCGCCACCGCCGCCGCCAAGCTTAAGAAGGAAGGGCTGGATCCCAAACCGGAGATCATGGTTCCGCTTGTATCCACCGTGCCTGAGCTTGAGAGGATGCGCACGATTGCTGAGGCGGCCATCGCTGAGGTGGCGAAGGAAGAGGGCGTGGAGCTTGACCTGCCCATCGGCACCATGATTGAGCTGCCGCGCGCGGCGGTGACCGCTGATGAGGTGGCCACCCAGGCCGACTTCTTCAGCTTTGGCACCAACGACCTCACCCAGACCACGTTCGGTTTCAGCCGCGATGACGTGGAGTCTGAGTTCATCCCGCAGTACCTGCAGGACAAGATTTTGCCCTACAACCCCTTTGCCACCATCGATCCTGGCGTGGCCAAGCTGGTGGACATGGGCGTGAAGCTGGGTCACCAGGGCAATCCTAAGCTGGAATGCGGCGTGTGCGGTGAGCACGGTGGTGACCCCGATTCGGTCAAGACCTTCTACAAGATTGGGCTTGACTACGTGTCGTGCAGTCCCTACCGCGTGCCCCTGGCCCGTCTGGCTGCCGCCCAGGCTGCCCTGGAGGACAAGCAGTAATCTCGCTGACAGAGGGGGTGTAGCGTCCCGGCCTTGCCCGGGGCGCTGGGCGCTCGATTGAGCCAAGAAAAAAGAGGGCGCGTCGTGAGTGGCGCGCCCTCTTTGTATGCTGGTGTATGTTGTAGCTCTGGGCTCTGGGACCTGTGCTCTTCCTACTAGAGGTAGTCGCTTTTCTGCTAGCTGGTCACCTGGTCGAGGATTTGGGCATCGGCCTTTTCGATGAGGGGGTCGGCCAAATCCGATTTACCCACCAGCCAGATACGGTCGCCTGCAATGAGACGGGTGTGGGTGGGCGGTTTCATGCGCAAAAGCCAGTTGTGCTCCAGCGCCACCACGAGGCTGCCGTAGAGCGACTTAAAGTCCACGTCAGCGATGGTCTTGCCCGCATAGGGAGAATCATAATCCAACTCAAAGGAGTAGCACACCGCGTCGGTGGCGTTGGGATGGTCAACCAGATACTCCTCCAGCGTCATGCTCGTGGCATCGTCCTCATCAATAACCCCGTCTTTGACCAGGTTTTGGAGATAGGTGTCCACCTCATCTTCGGTGCCCAGGAAGGTAAGGATGTCCCCCTCGCGAATGCAGAGGGGATCGTCGGGATCGTTGATGCGACGCAGCAAATCCTCCTTTTCCAGGCTGGCAAGGGTACGACCTGCAATGCGCTCGCCATCGCGCTCAATGCACAACAGCTCAAGGCCAAAAGCAATGCCGTACACGAAGTCCTCCGAGTGGACCACCGTGCGGGTGGTATCAGGGGTTTCACCAGGAGTGACCAGGTGAATCATGCGGGCGGCGGGGTTTTCGGTGGTGCGGCGCTTGAGCATGCGCGATGCCTCCACCTCAGTGACGTAGAGCTGTTTTTCCACCCAGTTCACGTGGTCTTCGTCGCTTAAGGACTCGCGGCGCTCGGCCAGGATGCTCTCATTGAGGTTGGCGATAAAGCTTGTTTCCAGGTGAATGAACCAGGAGTGGACGGTTTTGGACTGGGCCAAAACCGCAGCCAAGAGCACGGCAAACATATAGGGCCAGATCAGGTCATTAGCGGAGGAGACGGCAACCACATAGACCACTATCCCCAAACACACGATGCCGCCTACGACCACGAGCAGGGACAGGATGATGCGGTTTTTGCGGCCGATGAGCCACAGCGCCCCGAACTCGTTTTTGCGCGTGCTGTAGAAAAAGTTGGCGATGAAGGGTCCCATAATCATGATGCACAGCGTCATGGCTCCCACGGTCAAAAAGTCCGAGGAGATAAAGCGACTCAAAAACGGCACGGCGGTTTTGATGAGGATTTCGGTCGAAGAAAGCCCTACCAGCACCACCAGGCCAATCTTGAGCAACCAGCGCTTAAGATGGTCACCCCAGAGGCTTGATGTGGCCTCGGATTCCTCGGTGATGTGCTCGTAGCGTTTCTTGAGTGAATCAAGCGCCCGCTGGGGCAAGAGCTTCACAATAAGGCGATAGAGGCCATCGGAGCTCTTGATGTAGAAGGGAGTGGTGAGCGTGGTGACCACGGATACCGCCACGATGACGGGATAGAGGAAGCCAGAGGTAACCCCAAGGCTCGCGCCGAGCGAGGCAATGATGAAGGAAAACTCACCGATCTGAGAAAGGCTCATGCCGCATTTGAGCGAGGTTTTGAGCGACTCGCCCGACACAAAGGCACCCAGGCAGGTAAAGACGGGCTTGCCGATAAGGGTCACCAGTGTAATGGCGAGGATGGCAGAGAGGTTTTCGGCGATGGAATCAGGCGAGAGCATCATGCCCACGGACACAAAGAAGACCGCGCCGAAGAGGTCTTTAATGGGCTTGAAAAGCTTTTCGATGGTGTTGGCCTGAATCGTGCCAGCCAGAATCGATCCCGCAAGAAAGGCACCCAGAGCCGATGAAAAGCCGATGCTGTTGGCCAGGGCCACCATCACCAGGCAGAGCGCGATCGATACGATGAGGAGGATTTCTTCGGTAAGCACATGGGCCACGCGCGAGAGGGCGGCGGGCACCACGATAACGCTCAGGGCAAACCAGGCCACCAGGTAGAGGGCCATCTGGCCCAGCTCCACAAACACTGCGCCGCCATCAATGGCTGAGCCCACGGCCACGGTGGAGAGCACCACCATGAGGAAGATGCCCATGATGTCTTCCACCACCAGCGCGCCAAACACCAGCTCAGTAAAGCCCTTGCCCTTCATCCCTAAATCGTCGAAGGCCTTGATGATGATGGTGGTGGAGGAGATGGCGAGCATGCCGCCCAAAAACAGGCTCGTAAAAAACGACCAGCCCAAAAGCGTGCCACAGACCCAACCAGCAACCACCATGAGGAGCATCTCAGTGATGGCGGTGATGAAGGCGGGGCGGCCCACGGTGGAGAGCCTCACGATGCTGAACTCCAGGCCCAGGCCGAACATGAGAAAGATAACGCCGATTTCTGACCAGGTGGTAATGCTGGAACTATCGGTAACATCGGGGAACCAATCGATGGACGGGCCGATGAGGAACCCGGCTATAACATAGCCCAAAACAAGGGGTTGCTTGATGCGCCTACAGACGATGGTAGCAAGTGCTGCCATGGCCAAAAGCAGGGCGAGGTCTAAGATAAGAGCAGGTAGATGGGTCACGCGCGCCTCCTGGGTGCCGGCCTCGTCGTGAAACACGATATGCAAAAATTTGATTTCGATTGTAGCAGGGTTTTAAGGGGAAACCGCAAAGATAATTCAGCTATGTTACCCACATGACACAAACGAATAAGCCCGGGCTGGGCCGGGCTGTCCGGCCAAGGTTTCGTGCTCACCGTACGGGGAAAGCGTGCCGGAAATCGCGGAGGTGGCATGCAAACAAAACCAAGTAAAAAGTCAGGTAGATACCAGCAACATTTCCGCAGATCAGACGGCGTTTAGGTGCGTCAAAAAG
>CAYTIS010000090.1:0-4624 GCA_964438035.1 uncultured Slackia sp. | reverse complement strand
ATGCGCTCTCTCACTTCTGGCCGCTTCACCGCTTCATAGGTCATATCGACCACGGTAATTTGAACGCCATAGCCTGAAAGCACCTATCGAGCATGAGAAGGTCATGCGTCTGCTGCATCGACCTTTGACCGCGCGCATGACTTGTCGCTGCGATGTACGGCGATAGGTGTTGGTAGCTTACGCGGCATAGGAGGTTAAGCGCCGCATCCGTCCCGGCATCAACGAAGCCGCGCGAACTTAGAATAGCGCATGCTTCTTCTGCACTTATGTAGCGGGGTTTTTCTGGGATGTTTGCGACCGGGGGATTTCCACTTGCCGCCGTGGCGGTAGAGGTGCCCCCGGTTCTCTCGCCGTTCAATCTAGCATGTTCGTCCATATTTGCAACCCCATTCGAGCTAAAAACCGTCGTGTCGCCTTCTACGCAATCTGCTGTAATCTGCTGCTTGGCTTCATGCGTATGACGTTCGGCCATTTCTTTAGACATGCCCGCAGCATCGCGGGCGGTATCTAGAATCCTGTCCTGCCTGTCCGGCGTGCTTGCTCGGTAGCACCTCAGCAGTTCGGCTTCGAAATCGTCTTCGAACTCGCGACCTTTGTTCCTGCCTTTAGGCCAGCCGCACAGATCGTTGACGCTACAACCGAGGGTAAGAGCAATTTTATATGCGCTATCTAATGGCAAGGCGGTTTCTCTACGTTCCCATGCACCAACGACTTTATCGGTTTCGCCAATCAGTGACAAAAAACGGCTGTCTGTACAACGCGCGCTTGCAAGAAAACGCGCTTTACTTCGGTCGGCCAGCGCGCCAACGGGCGCAAGGGCAGCGGTTGCGTGTGCATAGCATAAAGCGACTGTTTACCGCGCGGCATTTTTGCTATCATGCGCTTCTGCGTGTCCGGATGGGGGCGCGATGAGGTGCGATGATGCGGGCGTGGCGGAATTGGCAGACGCGCCAGATTTAGGTTCTGGTGGGTATTCCCGTGAAGGTTCGAGTCCTTTCGCCCGCACCACAACCCGTCCGCACCATTCTTGTTCGGCAGCCTGTCCGCAGGTCCTGCCCCGCGAGCTGAAAACGATGGAGGAAAACAGTTTGAAAACCAAGGTAGAGGTTCTTGAGTCCGGCGCTGCCAGGCTCACGGTGACCATTGAGGCGGCCGACATCGATGCCCGCATCAAAAAGACCTACAAGGACTTTGGCAAGAAGTATCGGTTCCCTGGCTTTCGTCCCGGGCATGTGCCGCGTCCCGTCATCGACAACCACCTGGGCAAGGAGGCCGTGCGCGTTCAGGTAACCGATGATCTGCTGAACGAAACGCTCCCGCTCGCTATTGATCAGTGCGATGTGGTTCCCATCTCCCAGGCCCGCTTTGATGAGGTTAAGGACTTCGTGCAGGAGGGCGCTGACTTCGAGTTCGCTGCCGAGTTTGAGATCAAGCCCACCTTTACGCTTTCTGACTATACGCCGGTGCGCGTGGAGGTGCCCTTCAAAAACGCCACCCCCACCGAGATTGATGAACAGCTTGCCCAGATCGCCCAGTACTACCTTGAGTACCAGGACGCCGAGGACGACGCGCAGGTTGAGCCGGAAGGCTCCGTGGACATCAATCTTTCCGTCACCGATGAGGCGGGCGAGAAGATTGGCCTGCTTTCTGCGGAAAATCGCCTCTATGAGCTGGGTCGTGGCCTGTTCCCGGCCGCACTTGACGAGGCGCTGGTGGGCCTGAAGAAAGGCGAGAGCACCACGGTCACCGTAGATCTTGCCACCGATCCGTGTATGGCGGCTTCCATGATCAAGCGCAAGGCCGAAGATGCCGATAAGGACGCTCCTCGTCCGGTCACCTTTGCGGCTACGGTGGTGTCGGTGAAAAGGACGGTGACCCCTGAGATCACCGATGAGTGGGTGAAAGACCAGCTCAAGCTTGACTCCGTAGAAAAGCTGCGCGAGCAGGTGGTTTCCTCCCTCGAGCAACAAAAGGCCGCCGCGATTCCGCGCATCCTAGAGAACAATGCCCTTTATGAGCTGCAGCAGCGCTTGGAGGGCGAACCTCCTGCCTCCATGGTGGCCGATGCTGAGGCTGATTTGATGCGCACCTTCTTTAGCCAGCTGCAAAGCCAGGGCATGACGCTTGATGTCTATCTCCAGCAGCGCGGACTTAGCTCCGATCAGTTCAAGAAGGATGTGCATTCCCAGGCACTCGATACGGTGAAGCAGAACCTGGCACTTGATGCCTGGGCACGCCACCTGGAACTGACGGTCAGCGATGAGGATGTGATGAAGGAGTTCCAGACTTCTGACGCCAAAGATGCCGAGGCGCTCTATGCCGAGTGGAAGTCCCAGGGCCGCCTGCACATCGTGCGCGAGGGTATCCTGCGCGGCAAGGCGCTCACCGAACTGCTTGGCACGGCCGATGTGGTAGAGGTGGAGAAGCGCTCCTCTGACGGGGATGAGCAGGGTGAGGCCGAGGCAGAAGCCGAGACGTCTGCCGAGGAGCCTGCCGAGCCGGCTGATTCCCCCAAGGCCGTCGAGTCCCAAGAGGCGGCCGACTCCGAAGAGGCTGCCGGGCCTGCCGAGTCGGCCGAGGCCGAAGCAGCAGAGTCGGCCGAAGCTCCGGCTGTCGAGAAACCGACCGCCGATACCGAATAGCCCCGTCAAGGAGGGCATCCATCTTTAATCCTGGGCACATCGTCTAGGTTTCGCGCCTAAGCGCACATGGTACTGGCCCGCCTCCGTTCAGGGGGCGGGCCAGGGTCGTATTCGGAAGCATCGCGTGCACTCATGTGCCGCACCCATCGTAGAAACGAGGAACCCATGGATATTAGAAACTACACCATTCCCTACGTCATCGAGCAATCGCCCCGTGGCGAGCGCACCTATGATATCTACTCCCGCCTGCTCAACGACCGCATCGTGTTTTTGGGCAGTGCCATTGACGACAACGTGGCTAACGTGGTGGTAGCTCAGCTTCTCCATCTCGAAAGTGCTGATCCCGAAAAGGACATCTCCCTCTACATCAACTCCCCCGGAGGAAGCGTGTCGGCTGGTCTGGCCATCTATGATGCCATGCAGTTCATCCGCTGCGACGTGTCCACCGTGTGTTTGGGCATGGCTGCCTCCATGGCCTCGGTTCTCACGGCTGCGGGCACTCCGGGCAAGCGGTTTGTTACGCCGAATTCCCAGATTATGATTCATCAGCCCATGGGCGGCTCGGGTGAGCGAACCCAGCAGACTGACTTTGACATTTTGGCCGAGGAGATGCGCAAGACCCGCGCCCGCCTCGAAGAAATCCTGGCCAAGCATACCGGTCAGTCCGTGAAGACGGTTCACCGCGACTCGGAGCGTGATCACTGGCTTACCGCCGATGAGGCCAAGGCCTACGGCCTGGTGGATGAGGTCATCACCTCGCGTGCGTCGGTCAAGAAAGAAGACTAGAGTCCCAAGCCGCCAAGGAAGAAGACGAAGAACCTCATGCGAAGCAACGACGGAAACTCCACGATAGATCCCAAGGACGCGCGCTGCATATTTTGCGGCAAGACGGCTGATCAGGTGGGAGGCATGATTCAAAGCCCCGATGGGGTGTGCATCTGCGACGAATGCATCTCGGTGTGCTCCGATGTGCTTGCCCAGGGCGGCTACGTGCGTGGCGACCAGATGCATGGCCGGGCCGCCCAGCAGGCCACGCCGGCCCCCTTCACGCCTGAGGACCCACCGACCGCTGAGCAGGTTTTGGCCAACCTGCCCACGCCCCATGAACTCTACGAGCGGCTCAGCCAGCACGTGGTGGGCCAGGATGCCGCTAAGCGGGCGCTGTCGGTTGCTGTCTACAACCACTACAAGCGCATCGGCTTGGATGCCAAGGCTGACGAGGATGAGGTGGAGCTGGCCAAGAGCAACATTATGCTCCTTGGCCCCACAGGCAGCGGCAAGACACTTTTGGCCCAAACCCTTGCGCGCACCCTGCAGGTTCCCTTTGCCATCGCGGATGCCACCACGCTTACCGAGGCAGGCTATGTGGGCGAGGACGTGGAGAATATCCTGCTCAAACTCATCACGGCGGCCGATTTCGACATCGATCGTGCCCAGATTGGCATCATCTATATCGACGAGATTGACAAAATTGCTCGCAAGGCTGAAAACCTCTCCATCACTCGTGACGTGTCGGGTGAGGGTGTGCAGCAGGCCCTCCTCAAGATTGTGGAGGGTACCGAGGCGGCCGTGCCGCCTCAGGGGGGGCGCAAGCATCCCCAGCAAGAGCTAATTCACATTGACACCACCAATATCCTTTTCATCCTGGGTGGGGCCTTTGTGGGCCTGGCTGACATCGTGGGCCAGCGCGTGGGCAAAAGCGGCGTGGGCTTTACGAGTGATATTCCCGCGTCCAAAAAGCATGCGGAGGCCGAGCTTTTGGCTAAGGTGCTGCCCGAGGATCTCAACAAGTTTGGCATGATCCCCGAGTTCGTCGGGCGCATCCCCGTGATTTGCTCGCTTGATGAGCTTACCGAAGACGACCTGGTGCACATCCTGACCGACCCCAAAAACGCCCTGGTCAAACAGTATCGGCGCATGTTTGAGTTTGAGGATTCCGAGCTGGTGTTTACCGACGAGGCCCTGCGCGCCATCGCACACGA
>CAYTIS010000089.1:3711-4640 GCA_964438035.1 uncultured Slackia sp. | reverse complement strand
TTGCGCCGACGCTTGGCGGGTTTCTTGAGCTCCCACTGACCTGCGGTTTTGATTACCTTAGGGGTGCGACCCACCGGGGTGAGCAAATGGACGCAGGCACCGAGCGGGGCCACGTATTCGTGGGCGATGAACTGAATGAGGCGTGCACCAAATTCGTCGAAATAGGGTTCGGAAAGGCAGGCCAGAACAGGCTTGAGCGCGCGAGGCTGATCGCAGCGGGTGGCAGGCAACACCTCGCTTTCGTCGTGGAAGGCAAGCGAGCGAATGGGGGTGGCAGCAGCGGTGGCCGACTTCGCGGCGGCAGCGGCGGCGGCGATCGGTCCTGCGACGGCGGGGGCAGCAGCGGACTTCGCACCTGGCTCCATGGCGGCAGCCGCAATGGCTTCTGCACCAAACTCCTCGCCCGGCCCCGCGTCGCAATCCTCTACATCAATGACGTAGCCCACGGCCTTGCGCGTCCCGAATTCAACAAGGACAGCACAGCCAACAACGACCTCATCCAGCTCCTCAGGCACCACATAGGTGTAGGCCGCATCAAGGGACTGCGTGGGAATATCGAGTATGACAGAGGCGGTTTTCATGCACGCCAGTATAGCAGCCACCCACGCGCAACCAGCCCCTCCACACGGCTCCCAACGCGCTGCACCTCCTCAGCACATGCCCACGTTCTCGACACCTGCATGGAGTTTTGCAAGAAGGGACGCACCAAAAAGTCGCTCGAATGAACGAGTCCTAACGAGCATCACAGAAACCTCGACTTGTCCACCTAGGTCCTAGATATGTCTAAGAACATGTCGGTTTCTTGCCACCACGCCCTGAGCGCCCGGTCCTACAAACCGCAGGCAGCGCGGAGGGCCTCGGCGCGGTCAGTGCGCTCCCAGGTGAACTCGGGGAGCTCGCGCCCAAAGTGACCATAGGCCGCCGTCTTG
>CAYTIS010000089.1:0-3701 GCA_964438035.1 uncultured Slackia sp. | reverse complement strand
ATCCAAATCGGCAATAATCGCGGCTGGTCGCAGGTCAAAGACCTCATTCACGGCTCGCTCAATCAAATCAACCTCTACCTTTTCGGTGCCGAAGGTCTCCACCATCACGCTCACGGGACGCGCCACCCCAATGGCGTAGGCCACCTGTACCTCGCAGCGCGAGGCCAAACCGGCAGCCACCACGTTTTTGGCCACCCAGCGCGCGGCATAGGCGGCCGAGCGATCAACCTTGGTGCAGTCCTTACCGCTAAAAGCACCCCCGCCGTGCCGTCCTATGCCACCGTAGGTGTCCACGATGATCTTGCGACCAGTCAGGCCCGCATCGCCCATGGGCCCACCGATGACGAAGCGCCCAGTGGGGTTGACAAACACCTGCATGTCGGGGGCGCGCGTGACGCCTTCGGCCTCAAATACCGGGTCAATCACGTGCTCGATAATCTTAGCCTCAAGGCTGTCATGGTCCACCTCATCAGAGTGCTGCGAAGAGATGCATACCTTTTCCACCCAACGGGGGGTGTCATCATCGTAGCGCACGCTCACCAGGGTTTTTCCATCGGGGCGCAGGTAGGGGCAGGTGCCGTCCTTGCGCACCTGGGCCAGGCGTTCAGCCAGGCGATGAGCGAGATAAATGGGCAGGGGCATGAGGGTGCGCGTTTCATCGCAGGCATATCCAAACATCGTACCCTGGTCGCCCGCACCAATCTTGTCCTGGTCATCGGCGGCATGGCCGTGCTGAGCCTCCCAGGACTCATCCACGCCCATGGCAATATCGGCCGACTGCTCATGAATGGAGTTGAGTACGCCACAGGTTTCGCAGTCAAAGCCGTATTTGGCGCGGTCGTAGCCAATTTCGCGCAACACCCCACGCACGATGGAATCCACATCCACATAGGCCTGGGTGCGAATCTCACCGGTGACAAAAACGGTGCCCGTGGTAGCCAGGGTCTCACAGGCGCAGCGCACCCGGGAAAGATCAGCCCTCATCCCGTTGGGGGCCACGTAGCCAGTAGCCTGAAGCTCGGCCTCCTTGGCAAGGATGGCGTCAAGCACGGCATCCGAGATCTGATCGCACACCTTATCGGGATGGCCTTCGGTCACAGATTCGCTGGTGAGCAGGTAAGAACGGGTCAAAAGATCCTCCTTCGTCGAAGCTGCTGGGATAGTATCGCGAACGCCGCCACCACGCAATCGACGCACAAGAAACCGATACGGTGCCAGGTGCGCCTCCCGTTTGCGGCGCGGGGGTGGTAGACTCACGCGGTCAGGCACGTACCTTGAACGCACCTCCTCCCTTGAGTGCACCTTCGTCTGAACCACCTTGAGAGAAAAGAGCACGCATGACATCCACCGATTCTGCGGCATCCGCCACAAAAAACGCCGCCTACACTGACGAATACCTGGCCGACATTGACGCCCTGGGCGGCTGCGCTGAGGAGCGCCAGGCCGCCCGCGCCCATATGGAAGGTTCCACCGCAATCTACCACGGTGTGGTGGTGGACTCCGCCTTTGTCCCGCGCTTCTACGACCGCACCACCTACGAGCGCTTCAAGCAGATTGCTGAGACGGCCCACGGCATCCTCGTCAAAGTGATGAACGAGTATCTGACCAACCCCTCCTACCGCGCCTGCTTCGACTTTGATGAGCGGCTGGTGGATCTGATTTTGCTGCCGCGCGGCTTCGACGCAATTCTGCCCTTTGCCCGCGTGGACTTGTTCTTGAATGAGGACACGCTGGAAGCCACCTTCTGCGAATTTAACGGCGATGGCTCCTCCGGCATGAATGAAAACCGCGAAATTGGGAAAAGCATGGCGGCTTCCTCCGCGCTGCGCGCCTTCGCCAGCCGCCACCAGGTACAAACCTGCGATGAGGCCCTGTTCGCGGGATGGGTGGATGAGTTTTTGTCCATCTATGACAGCTACGAAAATAAGGTGGAGACACCCCATATCGCGATTGTTGACTTTTTGGAAAGCGCGATTACCGAAGAGTTCAAGATTTTCGCCCAGCTCTTTGTCGAGCGAGGCCTTGAGTGCTCGGTCTATGACGTGCGTGAGCTACGCTTTGAGGATGGTCGCCTCATTGGAGGCAAGGCGTTTTTCGGGCGCGACAATGCGCCGATCGATGCCGCCTGGCGCCGCAGCGTCACCAACGACATCATCGCCCACTGGGAGGAAAGTCAGCCTTTGATTCAGGCCGTGCGCGAGCGCGCAGTCGCGCTCATCGGCAGCTTTGCCGGCCACATCGTGCACGACAAGCAGATCTTCCAGGTGCTGTTCATGCCTCAGACCCGCGCCATCCTTACCGAGGAGGAAAACCGCTTTGTGGACGAGACGGTGCCTTTCACCGCCTTTTTGGATGATACTCACGTGAACATAGCCGAGATCAAAGAGCAGCGCGAGCGCTGGATCATCAAGCCCACCGATGCCTACGGCAGCAAGGATGTCTATGCCGGGGTGGACGCCTCCGATGAGGAATGGATCCAGATCGTGGATCGCTACGCCAACGGGGCGGCCGGTGCCCCCTTCATCGTGCAGCGCTACTGCACCCCGTTTAAGACCAAGACGCTTGCCCTGTATGGCGAACCGGAGGATGCAAGGCGCGAGGTGGCCCTCTACAACAACCTCTCGGGGCTGTTTCTCTACAACGGGCGCTTCACCGGGGTGTTTAGCCGTCTAGGACCCCTTCCCGTTATCTGCAAAAAAACGCGGGGCATCACCGCGCAGAGCCTGTGGGTTGACTGCTAGCTTGACTGCTGGAAAGGACACGCAGGCATGAAAACTTCCGAGAGGACGGCGTGGTCTGCAGCCGACCGCACAGTGGCGGTGGCAAGCAGCGTGGCCCTGGCGATTGTTCTTGTGAGCGCAGGGTTTATTGCCTGCGCGGTACCCGATGCGCCCACACGCCTGCTCTCCCAGGCCTTTTCAAACGAGGAGGACTCGCCTTACAGCGCCGAGGAATTGACGGCGGCGGCCGTGGCGGTTAAGCGCTACACAATTGACCACAACGATGACACGGTACTCTACAAGGCGATGGAAGCCGTGGTGACATCGGCAGAGGCTGACGGGCGGGAAATACCCACCTACGTGGATTTATACAGCACCTACATCATCAGAGCCACCTTGGTAGATGGGGATGAGGAGGAGGCAGCGGGCGACAATGCCGAGGCAGAGGCCGACGACTCCTTGAGCCTTGAGTCCTACGTCCTCACCGACGATGCCCTCAGCCACCTCGACGATGTGTACCGGGTGGTTCAAGCCGCCAAGCCCTTCCTCATCATTGCAGCCCTGATCGCCTATGTGGGCTGCATCGCTGTCGCATTTCGGCGCGGGTCTGCGGCATTGGGCGGCGTACTCATGAGCGCTGGTGGAGTTGTGCTCTCACTCTTCACCCTGTGCGCGCTGTGGGCAGCAATCAACTTCAACGAATTTTTCTCCGTGTTTCATTCCCTCTTCTTTGCGGAAGGCACCTGGACCTTTGCTGCAGATTCGCTGCTCATCTGCCTCTACCCGATTTCGTTTTGGCTGGGGATGGGATCGTTGTGGCTGGTAATCACGGTTGCGGCCTGTCTGCTTTGCCTTATCATGGGCAGGTCGCTGAGACAGCGCAGCGCAGGCACGACTGTCGCCAAAGAGGCCGCCTAGGCTTCAAGACACAGCTTGCACGCTGCACACCCCTACGACCTGCGATGTTTTCTTGCGGCTTTG
>CAYTIS010000088.1:1267-4696 GCA_964438035.1 uncultured Slackia sp. | reverse complement strand
CAGCAGAGCATAAAATCCGAAGCGGAAACGCCCGAAGCAAGTGAGTCGGACGTGCCATAGATTGACGAAAATACCGAGTCCAACATTGTGTTTGTCTCCTGTTCTCTTTTTTACCTGGTAACTGGGGCGCCCACGCCAGCCACGTCTCGTGCAGTCATAGCCGCCAGGGGCCTGTGCGCCCATGAACGTGTATCTCTGTGAGATGAGTGCGACGAGGACATCCGCCCGAGTGAAGTCCGATACGCAGCCTCGCGCTCGCCGAATGGCTTGCAGTCTTTTTGTATGCACGCGAGGTAGGCCTCGCCGTACTTGGAGAAGGAGCTCGGATAGGCGCCGCATTCAGAGAGGGCACTTGAAAGCCACAGAGGAAATGCGCCGGTCACCTTCACCTCCATGATCGCACGATCTGAGGGCAGCAGAGGGAGGGCTTCATGCCCCCCCGAATGAGAAGCTGAAGTCTTGCCCATAAGGTCGCGATAGGTGAGGTTTTCGTCGAAGGTAATGCGCACATCAGAGCCAATCTGACTTAAGACGGACTCATCCCCACCGCTCTGAGAGGCCATGCGAGCGCCTTGCTCTGGCACCTGCGCGCTACCGTTCTCTTCTCTCGGTAAAAGAGCGTATGCCGTGCGATTGGTTGCGATAAGCATCGAGCGACAAAGCGGGTGATAGCGCTTCATTGTCTGATCTATTTCACGAGCGTTTTGGACGCTTATCGTTGAGAGGGAGTTGGCCGCAAGCTGCGCATCGGCGGAAGCAAAGCGCTTACAGGCCTCCTCGTAGGGCATACCGGCGAGATATGCCTGCGCTCCGGCAGGCGAAAGGGCCACGCGCCGCTTATATACCACACCCTTGAATTTCTTTTTCACTTCGACGAATACGACGGAATCATCGCCTAGGTTGCCGTACCAGCGAAGACGCAGCTTTTCCTTGTACAAGGGTTTTTCAAGTGAGCGGCGAATGAGGAGGTGATCGCGCGTATCAAGGTAGAGGCTCGTCACGCGCGAGGTGCCGTATGCATCGGGCACCATGCCTCCCAAGCGCCTGATTGCATCCTGCATATAGGCACACTGAGATCTGTCGATCACGTATTTCACTTCTTCGCGTTTGAAAACTTCGGTAAACGAACCCATGCGAACCCCTTTCGATCAAAAGCTTTGATGCTTGTATCGTGCTGCCCTCGGCTGAAAACGTCCTGAAAGACAAAGGATCTCGTCCTTGACAAAGACGAAACATCCATAAATGCAGGTCGTCTGGTCCCCACCTTTCAGGGTCTTTTCAGATGAGCGGATACAATGGGACGCAGAAGGAAGATCTGGTACGCACCATGAGGTGAGGTATGCGAATTCTTATCGTGGAAGACGACGTCGCCCTCTCACAGGCCCTTGTGCACATACTTAAAGAGGGTGGGTATACCGTTGAGGCGGCAGCCGACGGGGAGACGGGCTTGTCCTATGCGCTTACTGGAGTGTATGACGTGGTGGTGCTTGATGTCATGCTTCCCGTCATGGACGGACTCGAGGTGGTGTCGCGCATGCGGCGTGCCAAGGTGAGCACCCCTGTCCTTTTACTCACGGCGCGCAATACCGTACCCAATAAAATAGAGGGCCTTGATGCTGGGGCGGATGATTACATGACTAAGCCCTTCGCTCCCTCAGAGTTGCTTGCGCACCTGCGAGCCCTCGGTCGTCGCCAAGGCGAGATCATCTATGAGCGTATGACGGCCGGTGACCTTGTCCTTGATCTTGAAAGTCATGAACTCTCAAGTGGAACCAAGACCATCAACCTGAGCAACAAGGAATTCATGC
Source organism: uncultured Slackia sp. (assembly GCA_964438035.1). Classification (GTDB taxonomy): domain Bacteria; phylum Actinomycetota; class Coriobacteriia; order Coriobacteriales; family Eggerthellaceae; genus Slackia. The sequence goes on along the minus strand of CAYTIS010000088.1, from coordinate 2,888 downwards.
TTGCAAAGACGCTGATGGCAAATGCAGGTCATGTGCTCTCAAAGAATCAGATTATTGAGAAGGTGTGGGGCATACATTCAGCCACAAGCGAAAACAATGTGGAGGCTTATGTCTCGTTTTTAAGGAAGAAGCTCGCGTATTTGGAGTCGAATGCCTCCATCGAGGCGCTGCGAAATGCCGGATATCGCCTTGTGACAGCACAGAGCAACACGTCAGCCGGTGTGCTTGAGGCTGCCGGGACTGTCGGAGACACATGGCAGCACGCAGCACAGCAGTCAGCCGAGCGAGCGATGTCTGCCAATGCTTAAACGTCTACGCCTTCAGTTCATAGCGCTTAATGTGCTTACAGCCACGGCCATTATGGCGGTTTCCTTGGCAACCATTTGCATTATGGACCACCAGCGTAATGTGGAAGATGCGTACTCCGCGCTACGAAGCGCTCTGAGTCAAGTCAATCAACGCTCTGACATTCAGGCGGAAGTTTTAGAGGTGTCACCATATCTAAGCTCTGTAACAGAGGCGGAGGAGAATCTCGAAGGGGATATCCAGAGCGGGGCTCCACCCGAAATCGGCGGCACGGATGACGAGCTTGTCATTCCCATAGCCATCTATCTCATTTCAGAGGATGGGTCACTTTCCGTTGCCACGACACAGGAGAGTACCGCCTCCATCGCCGAGGAGGTGTTGGATGTAGCCCAAGAAGAGCTTCTGGCGACCGATGCCGAAGAAGGAGAGCTTTCCGAAGCCGGACTCATCTTTGTAAGAAGAAGCACACCCCACGGAACCTACATTGCCTTTGCGGATTCATCCGAAATAAGCGGGTGGGCCACACTCGTACCTATCCTGACGACTGTCGGGATTGTGGCAGCAATCCTCTTTTTGGCGGTTGCCAGCGTGTTCTCACGCTGGGCGCTTCGTCCTGTGGAGCAGGCGTGGCGGGCACAGCGGCAATTCGTAGCCGATGCATCCCATGACCTGAAAACTCCCATCACCGTCATTCTTGCCGATGCTGCCATCGTGCTCGGACATCCCGAAAAGACCGTGAGCGACCAAAAGCAGTGGATAGAGAGCATCCAGCATGAGGCAAAATCCATGCAGTCGCTCGCAAGCGATCTTTTGCTTTTAGCCCAAACGGATGAAAAAAGCGAAGCCCATCAGTTCACGCAGGTGGATTTGAGCGAACTGACCCAGCGTGAGTTTCTTCAGTTTGAGTCCGTCGCTTTTGAAGGAAACGTACGTCTTACGACTCAACTCCAAGAGGGATTGGTAGTTCAGGGCGATGCTGCAAGGCTGCGCCGACTGGTGGCGACGCTCGCCGACAACGCTTGCAAATATGCGGGATCGGGCGGAAGCGTACACGTGACCCTCAAAGCTTCGGGGAAAGTCTGCGTGCTTGCGGTTCGCAACAGCGGACCCGCTATTCCTGCTGAAGACCTTCCTCACGTCTTCGATAGGTTCTATCGTGCCGACAAGGCACGCACCCGCGATAAAGAGGGACACGGCTTGGGTCTTGCCATAGCACGGGCCATAGCTCAAGAGCATGGCGGCTCTATAGAAGCTCAGAGCAGTGAAGAAGAGGGTACCGAGTTCATTCTCAAACTGCCACGTGACAAAAAATGAG
>CAYTIS010000088.1:0-1167 GCA_964438035.1 uncultured Slackia sp. | reverse complement strand
CCTCCCTCCAGTCCGAAGGCGCCGCCGTTGATCAGTTCCATCCCAGTCACAGGCGTGCTGGAGAGTACGGAGCACGAAAGCTCCGTCCCGCTTACCTGAATACCAAAGACGTTACCCTGCACCAGGTTCCAGGCTGAATGAAGGGCCCCGACCCCCCAGATGTTTTCGGTCTTCACGAAATACACCGACGCGAATACACCGAAGAGCACGAGATTTATCAGGGCGAGGATGGAAAGTCCGCTGTTAAAGAGGTGCAGGGCAGAAAAAGCAATCGAGTTTGCCAGCACGGCTGCCCATACGGAATGACGCCGCGCGAAGGAGACCAAGAAATAGCCCCGGCACGTTACTTCCTCAGCCATGCCCTGAATCAAAAATCCGATGACGAACAGCACAAAGACGCCAAGAGCGAAGGTCTCAGAAAAGCCCTCTAGGCGAAGGGAGCCGGTGAGTACGCAGATAAGAACCGCAAGCGTAAACATGACAAAGCCGATACCCAAGCCCTTGAGGTATTCCTTGCCCATGTTCTTCTTTACGAACCCCAGCGTGCGCAGCTTTCTTTTCTGGGACAGGCGGCAAAACAACAACACGACACCAATCATGGCCACAGTTGAGAGCAAGGTACAGATCATCATCGCATCCGATGCCATGATAGGGCTCATATCAAGGTCGAAGGTAAAACCATCGGCGGTTTCGCTATAGGTGTAAATTTGGGAGGTCAGTTCCGGGTCGCTGAGCAGAATAACTACCGTCGCGGGAATTATGATGATGCTTTCAGCTACCGAGCAGGCCAGAAAAACAAGCACGAACACGGCGATTTCTGAAAACCAGTTCATGCCCTTTTTTGCTTGAGCGGCTTCAAGAATTGCTGCCGTCTTTTTCAATGCGAAGTTCATGGTTGTCTCTCTTTCTTGGAGCGTGCTCCGATAAAGGGGTCGTTTGTTTTGTTGGGGGATCTGCTTGAGAGCTTGACTAGAGCTTGACTTTACAGGTCGCGCTGGGCGTAGAGAAGCGCCGAGATGGCCGCCGAGATCAGGTACAACACGATTCCGATGACACAGGCTATGCCGCTTACAGCGAGCAGCAAAGCGCTGCTGAACTGGTCAAACTGCCCCTCGAGCGCCGTGCCGAGACCGCCAACGTCAAAGCCTCCTATCGCAAGGGGCGCGA
>CAYTIS010000087.1:0-4840 GCA_964438035.1 uncultured Slackia sp. | reverse complement strand
TGTGGCGCTTGTGGGCATATGGCTCGTGTCGGTTGGCTCCTCCGAGGGTGCCCTCACCCTGGGGCTGGGCGAGGGACTCACACTCGTGTGCGCCGTCATGTTCGCCATTCATATCGTGTTCACGTCAAAGTTTGCCCGGGTAACCGATGTTCTTGTGCTCACGGTGCTTCAGTTTCTTACCGAAGGCCTGTGCGGGCTTGTCACCGGCGCGCTTTTTGAAACCGCCCCGACACTGGCCGCCTTTACGCCTGTGGTACTTGCCCAACTCCTGTTTTTGATCCTGTTTGCCAGCATCTTCTGCTTTGGGGTGCAAAATGTTGCCCTTGCCCATGTCCACCCTGCCCAGGCAGCACTCCTGCTCAGTCTGGAGTCGGTATTCGGGGTCATCTTTAGCATCCTGCTGTATGGCGAAGTGCTCACTGCTCGCCTCATCCTGGGCTTCGCGATAATCTTTGTTGCCATCGCAGGCAATGAAACCCTGCCCTCCCTGCGCGAGAAATTCCCTGCAAAAAAACGCACTACCCCTCAATCGCATCACCACTGATGCACACAACACCCTATTCCAGCACGTCTTCTACGAAGCCGACGCGGTAGTTGTACAGCACCACCTCGCCTTGCTCTTGGGTAGCATCCAGATTCACATCCGCGCAAATCATAAAGTCGCGATCATCGTCTGAGTCTTTGAAGGTCTGACGCACATGCCACACATGCGCCGCCTCCTCATCCGACTCATCGATGACCAGATACGACATCGACCGCGCATCCCCATCCAACACGATATGGTCATGCTCCTGGTAAAAATCCTCCAGCAACACCTCCCAGCGTGCTTGCGGGTAGCCCAGGTCACCATCCAAATCGCCCAGCTCCTCTACCCTGTTGGCACCCGCTAGCCGCACCCGGAAGAACAGTGCATTGCGCACCATCACCGTAAGTCCGCGCCGGTCGCGCACCACAGCCTGGGCGGCAAGGGGTGCCGCCGCGCTCTCAGCTGCCTCCGACCCAGCCTGCTCCCACTCATCCACCAGGCTGGAGTCAATCGAGTGCACCACAAAATCCAGCCACGAGATGATGTCACCCAGCCGCTCATCGCGATAGGACTCGGGAATGGTGCGCACCAGCACGCGAAACGCGTCGGAGAGGTAGCGCAGCAAAAGCCCCTCCGCACGAGCGATCTTGTAGCGTCCTACATACGTCTTAAAGTCAGAGGCCGTCTCCACCATATCGCGCAGAATCGACTTAGGGCTGGGCTCGTAGTCGCGCGCCCAGGGCACCGTCTCACAATAGGTGGAGAAAGCAAAGGCAATCAAATCCTCTAATGGCTTGGGATAGCTCACCTCGGCCAGCCGCTCCATGCGCTCCTCGTACTCCACGCCTTCGGCCTTCATCTCAGCCACGGCACGCTCGCGTGCCACTCGCTCCTGGGCGAGCAACAGCGGACGTGGGTCTTCGAGCGTCGATTCCACGAGTGAGATTACGTCAAGCGCGTACCCGGGATCCTGCGGGTCACACAGCTCCAGCGCCGCCAGTAAGAAGGGCGAAAGCGGCTGGTCAAGCGCGAAGTTATCCGGAAGGTCCACCGTGCTAGCGTACTGGATGAGCCCATCTGCAGCCGCCGTACACTCCACCACTCCGGCATCGATAAGCGTGGCAAAAATTTCGGTGGCGCGCTGCTCTAAGGCAGTCTTCTCCTCGTCGGTTTGCAGCGAATCGGCGATGATCTGCTGGGTGCGCGCCTGGGCATCGCCGCCTTGGGCCACCAGCGAGAGCACCATTGAGTGTGTCACCTTCAGATGCGGCACAAGCGTGTCGGGCGCGGCATCGCGCAGGCGCTCGAAGGTGACCTCACTCCAGTTGACAAAGCCGTCGGGGGGCTTTTTCTTCTTGAGCTTTCGGAGTTTTTTAGGATCGTCTCCCGCCTTGATCCGCGCCTTCTCGTTCTCGATTTCGTGCTCGGGTGCCTCAGCGATGACCAGGCCTTCGGTGTCAAAACCCGAACGCCCGGCCCGCCCAGCAATCTGATGAAACTCACGCGGACGCAGTCGACGCTGGCGCACCCCGTCAAACTTGGCAAGCGAGGTGAACACCACCGTGTGGATGGGCACGTTAATGCCCACGCCCAGGGTGTCGGTACCGCAGATTACGGGCAAAAGTCCCTGTTGGGCAAGCTTTTCCACCAAAAGGCGATAGCGCGGCAGCATACCCGCGTGATGCACGCCCACCCCGCAGGCGAGCAGACGCTGCAAGATTTTGCCGAAACCTGTGGTGAAGCGCGTGGTGCGCGAGGCCTTCTTCACCGCCTCGCGCTGCTCTTTGGTGGCAATTCCGTAGCTGGCCAGGGCCTGAGCGGTTGAAACAGCCGCATCGCGGGAAAAGTGTACGATATAGAGAGGTGCCTTGCCCTCGCGCAGGGCCAGTTCAACTGTTGATTCCAGCGGGGTCTTTACGTAGGAGAATTCGAGCGGCACCGGGCGCGGAGCATTGGCTACCACATCCACCGCCCGCCCGCTTTTGTGCTCCAGGAGACCCTTGATCTGCGACACATCGCCTAAGGTGGCGCTCATCAAGAGAAACTGCGTCTGCGGCAGGGTAAGCAGAGGCACCTGCCAGGCCCAGCCACGATCGTCCTCGCCAAAGAAGTGAAACTCGTCAACAGCCACACAACCCACATCAGCCGCCGCGCCCTCGCGCAGGGCCAGGTTGGCTAAAATCTCTTGGGTGCAGCACACGACAGGGGCATTAGCATTGATGTGTACATCACCGGTGACCATACCCACCGACTCGCGCCCCAGCAGGTCCACCAGGTTAAAGAATTTTTCGCTCACCAGGGCCTTGATGGGTGCCGTGTAGTAGGAGCGCCGCCCGGTACACAGGGCCATAAAATGCAGGCCCAGCGCCACCATGGACTTGCCCGACCCGGTGGGTGTGCCCAAGATGACGTGGTTTTGGGCGGCCAGATCCATGAGAGCATCTTCCTGGTGAGGCCACAGCTCAATTCCTTCCTCACCGGTCCATTCTATAAAACGCTCAAAGGCTTCATCGGGCGTGAGCCAGGGTTCAGGATCTGAACCGTCCTGGGGTTCCCACCAGCTGGGCGCAAGCCGACCGAGCGTCCCGTAGGAACAGGTGTCTTGCCTCTGCATGGTCATGCCTTCTTCCCTCGCCCGATGCATTGCCGTATTATACGCTGCACGCCAAACACCCCGGCGGCCCTGCCCTTGCAGACGCTCAGCCGGATGCCGCTGGCCGCCCGCCGCACGTGCAGGCACGCGCCGTCGCAGGCCGCCGAAACCCAGCGCATAAGCGCTTCCGCCCCCAGAAGAGCGCCGGAAGCGCGGAAGCGCAGGGAGCGCGTATGTCGACAAAATCGACACGCTAGCCGAACAAAACCTGCACGAGAAATCGAAATCGGTGTATACTTGCATTCGCTGTATTCGCAACTTTAGCACTACAGCACACTGTTTCGTGTTAGTTTCGCATCGGTCGCGCGACTGGCGACCCGATCGAACTCCCGTACAATCGAGTGTGACCAACCCGTTTGGTCAGCACGTCTTGGCATGGCGCGTTGCGTCCGTGTCTCGCAGCGGTAAAGGAGGCTTCGCCCGTGTCCTATATGATCGACATCAGGAACATGAATAAGTACTTCGGCGATCTTCAAGTTCTCAAAGACATCAACCTGAAGGTCAAGGCGGGTGAAAAGCTCGTCATCATCGGCCCCTCTGGTTCGGGCAAATCCACCCTCATCCGCTGCGTTGACTGGCTGGAGGAACCCACCTCCGGCGAGGTGTACATCGATGGTACCCTCATCACCAAAAAGAACCACCTCCAGATGGCGCGCAAGTACTCCTCCATGGTGTTTCAGCAGTTCAACCTCTATCCCAATATGACGGTGCTCGGAAACCTGACACTCGCTCCCATCAAGCTGCAAAAAAAGAGCAAGGAGGAGGCTCGCGAGATTGCCATGACGGCCCTGCGCCGCGTCGGCCTTGAGCAGAAGGTGGGCGAATACCCCCAAAACCTCTCGGGCGGACAGCAGCAGCGTGTGGCCATCGCGCGCGCCATGTGCACAAAGCAGCCCATCATCATGTTCGACGAACCCACCTCCGCCCTCGATCCTGAGATGATTCAGGAGGTGCTTGACGTGATGATTGAGCTTGCGCAGGACAACATCACCATGCTCTGCGTCACGCACGAGATGAACTTTGCTCGCCAGGTTGCCGACCGCGTCATCTTTATGGACGCTGGGCAAATCCTAGAGGAGGGCACCCCCGAGCACTTCTTCTCCAATCCCAAAAACCCGCGCTGCCAGGACTTCCTCAACAAAATCTTGCACTAACGTCTTTTCGTCATGGCGTTGCTGTTATCCAACGCCCAAGACCCCGGTCTTTTGGCACTGCAGGACAGTGCCGTTGGACATATCGTACATCCTCGCACAATGCGAGACCGATTTGAACGAAAGGGGGGATAGCAATGTCTATCACTCGTCGTACCTTCCTTTTAGCAACCGGCTCGACTGCCGCCATCGCCGTCCTCGGACTTGCGGGGTGCTCGAGCGAAACTGAGTCCGAGTCTGATTCGCTCATCGAGACCATCCAAAACCGTGGTGTTCTCAACTGCGGTGTCAAATCCGACGTGCTGGGTTACGGATACCTCAATACCGAGACCAACGAGTATGAGGGCCTCGAAATCGACCTGTGCTACCAAATCGCGGCATCCATCTTCGATGTCACCTACGAGGAAGCCAAGGAGCAGGAGCTGTGCGCCTTCACCACGGTGACGCCCTCCACCCGCGGCACCCTCATCGACTCCGGTCAGCTCGACATCGTGGCCGCCACCTACACCA
>CAYTIS010000086.1:0-4939 GCA_964438035.1 uncultured Slackia sp. | reverse complement strand
TTGCCTGCTGGTGAGTACCTGCGCCAGCGGCACTCCTCTCGGCTGCTGCGGCGCATGCCGCATCGACATCAGTTATCTCGAATGCGGTGGTCCAGGCTTCTTTGTCACGAGCACGAGGGGTGCGCTCGGTCCAGGTCAGGGCCTCTATCGGGGGAAACTCCGTAGCAGCCGGATCACGATAAGGAAACACACCCTCCAAGGCACGCTCCCACGCCTCCTGCAGCTCAGCCAGATCGACCCGCTCTTGCCCGGCGGCAAACACATACTCCTGCGTCGTGTGTCCCACAACGGCAATAAGCAGATCCTTGCCCCCGCTTGGCAGCTCAACTGCGTCGTCCACCTCCAGCACAAAGCTGCCATAGCCCGGCACGAAATCGCTGTCAGCAGCAAGGAAGGGCGCTCCTACCAGCTGCCCTGCTTCGCTCTGCCCAGACGCACAGGATTCATCACCGGAAGCAGCCTCGGCATCAGCACACACCTGATCAGCCACTTCGCCCACGCCAAACAGCAGATTCGGATCGGGCACCCCCGCAGCCACGTCACAGCCCAAACGGTTGCCAACACACATCTTGAAGAGGGCCTCGGCAGCACCTCCGTGGCCGCAAGCATAGGCGGCGCGCACGCCGCCGGCCGCAATCAGCGCCTCCACCGTATCGAGGGCACAGACGAGCGCCGCCGCATCGGGCCGCAGCCCATCGCCGCTGCCCCGGGGCACCACCAGCACAATCCTGTGCCCCGCCTCCTTAAACTCCGGCGACACCACACCGCCCACATCACCTGTCGCCACTGCAAAGCTGATGAGGGTGGGCGGCACGTCCAGATCCTCAAAGCTTCCGCTCATGGAATCCTTGCCGCCAATCGCCCCCACACTCAGATCAAGCTGGGCCTCCAGCGCCCCCAAAAGGGCCGCCACCGGCTTGCCCCAGCGCCGGGGCTCATCGCGCAGCTTCTCAAAGTACTCCTGAAAGCTCAGATACGCTCGCTTTCGTGCAAAACCTGCGGCCACGAGCTTGGCAACGCTTTCTACCACCGACAGATACGCCCCCCTAAACGGGTCAGCATCCATAATCGACGGATTGAAACCCCAGGCCATGCCACTTACCGTGCGCGTCTTTCCCATCACGGGCAGCTTGGCCACCATGGCCTGCGCAGGCGTCAGCTGACGCGCCCCACCAAAGGGCATGAGCACCGTAGCCGCCCCGATGGTCGAGTCGAAGCGCTCGCCCAGCCCCTTTTGTGAGCATATGTTCAAATCACTTACCAGCGCCAAAAGCCGCGCCGCCAGCCCGCCACCTTGTCCAGACGCCGCCGCCCCGCCGTCCTCCTCGGGCACCCGCCCGCAGCTCCCGGTCGCCAGCCCACCGTGCCCGGCGCACTCCTGCCAGCCCTGCTTATACACACGCGGCGCTTCCACATGCGCCACCTGGTGTTTGGGCGCACCGTTGCTCGCCAAAAACTCCCGCGACAGATCCACGATCACGCAACCACGCCAGTGCATCCGCACCCGAGCTTGGTCAGTGACCCGCGCCACCACCGTGGCCTCCACATTCTCCTCGCGCGCCAGGGCCAAAAAGCGCTCCACATCCGCAAAGCTCAGCACCACAGCCATACGCTCCTGGCTCTCGGCGATGGCAAGCTCCGTGCCGTCCAGTCCCTCGTATTTTTTGGGGATGGCGTCCAGATCAACCTCCACCCCGTCGCACAGCTCGCCAATCGCCACACTCACGCCGCCGGCGCCAAAGTCGTTGCACCGCTTAATGAGGCAACAAGCCTCCTTGCGCCGAAACAACCGCTGCAGCTTGCGCTCCACCGGAGCGTTACCCTTCTGCACCTCAGCGCCGCATTCCTCAACGCTCTCCAGATTGTGCGCCTTGGACGAACCGGTGGCTCCACCGATGCCGTCGCGCCCCGTGCGCCCCCCCAAGAGCACCACCACATCCCCGCAGGTCGGTACCTCACGACGCACCTGATCAGCAGGCACCGCGCCTAAAACCGCCCCCACCTCCATGCGCTTGGCCGCATAGCCCGGGTGATACAGCTCGCTCACCTGACCCGTTGCCAGACCAATCTGGTTGCCGTAGCTGGAATAGCCAGCCGCAGCCTCGGTGACAATCCGCCGCTGCGGCAGCTTGCCAGCAAGCGTCTGGCTTACCGGCACACGCGGGTCAGCCGCCCCGCTCACGCGCATGGCCTGGTACACATAGCCGCGCCCGCTCAAGGGGTCGCGAATCGCCCCGCCCACGCAGGTAGCCGCGCCACCAAAGGGTTCAATCTCGGTCGGATGATTGTGCGTCTCGTTTTTGAAGAGGAACAGCCAGTCCTCATCACGCCCGTCCACGTCCACGCTCACCCGCACGGTGCAGGCGTTTACCTCCTCGGACTCATCCACATCACTCAGCAGACCCCGCGCCCGCAGGCTACGCGCGCCAATCGTCCCCATGTCCATAAGGCACACGGGTCGCTCATCGCGCCCCAGCTCACGGCGAATCTGGAGATAGCGATTAAAGGCCTCCTGCACCGTTTTGTCGTCGATGCGCACCTCATCAAGCTCGGTGCCAAAGGTGGTGTGGCGACAGTGATCAGACCAGTAGGTGTCCACCACGCGCACCTCGGTGATGGTGGGCTCACGGCCCTCTTGGGCAAAGTAGCTCTGGAAAAACTCCAGGTCAGCAACATCCATCGCAAGCCCGCGCTCCTTGATGAAGCGCTCTAAGCCCTGCTGATCAAGAGCCGTAAAGCCCTCGATCACTTCCACGGGCGCGGGTTCGGGCGCATCCAGGGCCAGCGTAGCGCGCGGCTCAAACGAGGCCTCGCGCGCCTCCACGGGGTTGATGAGAAAACGCTTGACTGCCGCCACATCCTGCTTGCTCAGCTCTCCCACGAGCGCATATACCCACGCCGTGCGCACCTGCGGCCGCAGGCCTCGGCTTATCAGCTGCACGCACTCGCCCGCGCTTTCGGCACGCTGGTCAAACTGCCCGGGCAGATACTCCACAGCAAACACGGCCGCATCACCCAGATCGGGCAGCTCTCTCGTCGCCCTATCAGCCTGCGGCTCACTCAGCACGCTGCTCACGCAGGTATCGAACAGCTGTGCATCAATGCCCTCTACATCATAGCGATTGAACATCCGCACCCGCTCAAGGCCCGCAATCCCCAGAATGTCCCGCAGCTCGTGACACGTCTGCTGCGCCTCCACATCAAAGCCCGGTCGCTTTTCAACGAAGATGCGAAAAACCATGGAAGCCTCCTGCTCTTGCCTTGCGCTGCCCGCCTGCCGCCAAAATCCTCCTGAACATACAAAGCGCCCGGCTTGGGAAAGCCGGGCGCTTCATGTACGAAAGAATGCTGGATGCGAACCTAGATTTCGTCGATATCAATGGCGCAGTCACTGCGCTTCATGTTGGCCACCTCTTTTTTTAGGCGAACAACCTCTTGGGCTAGCCGAGTCACCGCCGTCTCGAGAATTTCCATCCGGTCGCGGTCATTCCTGCAAGCCTTTTTGTCCATCTTATAGCGGTCAAGACCGAGCGACTTGGCCAGCAGGCTGTTCACAATCTGCGAACGAGAACGAGCCTCGGTTTCAGAAATCTCCTCGATACGCTCAAATACGTCCATGCGAATACGCACAGAGACGAGCTTGCTCTCGGATGTGTCATAACCGGTGTAGGCGCCCATCTGTCTTTCTCCTCATGGTAGGGTAGCCCAGCCATTATACACAACCAAACAGCCAACGCAAGCCCGCATTCGGCCACCCCGCCCGGCCCCTCATGCGGGCCGGACGTCACGCCATGCGCAAGCTACCCGTAAATATAGGGACTACGGACGTAGGAGAAGCCGTCGGCGCTGCTGATCTTTACGCCGCCTGTGGTGCAGTGAACCACGGTTTCCGGACCATCCTCATTCACAGTGAGCACGATGCCCACGTGGTTATCGCTGCTTGTGGCCGGATCGTTGTAGAACACCAGGTCACCGGGCTGCGCATCCTCCCAGGCCACGGCCTCGCTGTAGAGCCACTGGCCGGTGGTGCCCGCACCCATGGCATCCTCGCCGCCGTACACGTTCAGGAAAGCCCAGCTCACAAAGCCGGAGCAGTCAAGACCCAGCGGCAGGGCCGTACCGTAGCTGGAATGACCCGTGCTTGACACTGTGCGCATCTCGCCCCAGCGGTCGTCCCATCCATAGGCCAGCGACTTGCCGCCCCAGAAGTAGTCGACCTTGCCCACCAAAGACACCCCGGCCAAAAGCACCGAGCGGCGCGCGGGCGAAATATCCTCTTCGGGAACCAGCTCCATGACCTCCTCAAGCTCCTCCTCGGTGAGGCTGGCGAAGATGCTCTCGCTCACCACCTCGTCGACCTCGTCGCTGTAATCCTCGGCCAGCTCCACGGCGGTTTCAATCTGCTCCTCATCCAGGCCGTAAAACTCCGCACCCTCCTCGGCGCTCAAACGATAGACCGACACCACGGCCCCCGAAGCGTTGGACACACCACTCACCTGCGTCATGCTCCAGTACACGCTGCGGAAAAGCTCAATGTCATCTTCGGTGGCCAGGCTCACGCCTGAGGGGAAGTTATCGGTCTCGTCCACCAGCACGGCATAGACGGCCAGCACATCAGCAAAGCCTGCGCCGGTCTCTACCAAACGCGCGTTGTCGCCGTTGGTGAGCAGGCCTTGAATCTCAGCCACATAGTCTTCGAGCGCCCAGTCGAGTATGAAGGACTCGGCGGCGGCGATGGTGTTACCCGCCATCTGGCCCTCGCCATAGCCCGACCAGCCAGAGGGATACTCCCAGTCATCCTGCGTGGCATCCAAATCCTCGGGCACCACCAGTTCGAGGGTTTCCATCACCGGCTCTTCCTCGTCCTCGGTGGACGCGGCAACCTTAGCTGCGGCAGAGCTGGAGCTGGTCGTGCTTGTCCCCGTACTGCTCGCGCTGG
>CAYTIS010000085.1:0-4999 GCA_964438035.1 uncultured Slackia sp. | reverse complement strand
CACAAAAACACACCAAAGAAGGCCTCCCACCCGGGAGGCTTTTTTGGTGTTGGAGAAAGGCTTGGGTGTGAGGGCCTTGCAAGTACGCATTGGCCGGATTGGAAAGTCCGCCTAAAGCGTGACGCTTGTGTTTGGGGGGGCTTTGGAGGCCACGAGCAAAGTTGTTGGCCGCTTAGTTGTCGAAGGCCCCTTCGGTCCAGGCCTCGATGTCTTCAATGCGAATGATGGAAGCTACCTCACGTACGGCCTCAAGCGCTTCGAGGGCCTCCTGGGCCTTGCGCAGATCGCTTTCGAGCGACTCGTGGGTGAGGTACACGAGCGTGCAGGTACCATCGGCATCGTCATTTTGGAGCTGGCTGATGTGCGAGATTGAGATACCGCATTCAGCAAAGACCTTGGTGGCCTGGGCGAGTACACCCAGCCTGTCTTCAACGCTGAGGCGGATGTAATAGCGGGTTTTCAAGTCAGCAATGGGCTTGAGAGTCAGGTTGTGGCCGAAGGGCTCGCTTTCGGGGATGGGGGAGCGGCCCTGCGACAGCGGCTCGGCAAGCGCCATCACATCGCCCACCACGGCGCTGGCGGTGGGGAATGATCCGGCACCAGCTCCGTAGAACATGGTCTCGCCCACAGCATCGCCTACCACGTACACGGCATTCATGGCGCCGCTCACGCTGGCGAGCTGGTGGGAAAGTGGAATCATGGTGGGGTGCACCCGCGCGTCGATGCCCTCGGCGGTGTTGCGGGCGATGGAGAGCAGTTTGATGGTGTAGCCAAACTCCTTGGCCACGGCGAAATCGATGTCGGAGATGGAGCGAATGCCCTGCATGTACACGTCATCGGTGGTCACGCGGGTCTTGAAGCCGATGGACGCGAGGATGGCAATCTTGGATGCCGCGTCAAAGCCGTCCACGTCGGCGGTGGGGTCGGCCTCGGCATAGCCCGCTGCCTGGGCGTCGGCCAGCACGGTGTCGAAGGGCAGACCCTCGTGCTCCATACGGGTGAGGATGTAATTAGTGGTGCCGTTCATAATGCCGGCGATGGTGAGTACCTCATTGGCGACCAGGTTGTGCTCAAGGGCGTTGACCACGGGGATGCCACCTGCGGCCGCTGCCTCGCAGCGCAGGGCCACCCCGTTTTCGGCTGCCATGCGGGCAAGGTGTTCCACATGGCGCCCGAGCAGGGCCTTATTCGCCGACACGACATGCTTGCCACCTTTGAAGGACTCTTCGAAGATCTCGGTAGCGGGATGCTCGCCGCCGATGAGTTCGATGACGATGTCGATATCGGGGTCGCCTACCACCTGGTGCCAATCATCGGTGAAGGATGCGGCCACGCCCAGGCGCTCGGCCTCCTGAGGATCGCGGCTGCAGGTGCGCTTGAGACACAGATCAATGCCGTAGTGCTCCACATAGTCGTCGTGATGCTTTTGGATGAGGCGTGCTACGCCGCCGCCTACCGTTCCTAAACCTATGAGGCCGATGTTGACAGTTCTCATTGAGGTTTCCTCCCAATCAATTCGCCGATGGCTTGCCTGCATCCAAGGGTATCCTGCGGGGTTGGATGCCTTGTCCCACGCCAATTGGACGTGATTGTACAGAAACCCCGCAGGACACAGGTCTAGGGTGGCGAATGGGGCACAAAAAGCGGGCAGGGAGGCATCAGGCGGGAAGGCCCGATCGGGCCGGGCCAATCGTATCGAGCAGGATTAGACGGCGTCGGTACGCAGGGCTTCTACGACTTCGGTGGCGTGGCTGCGGTGGAGAGCAAAGGCCACACTTAAGGCCAGCACCATCAAGACAAGCCCGACGGCGGCTGCCACATAGTTCCAAGGAAGAGAGAAGGGCTGCCCAAGAAAGGCAAGGGCCGTAGCATCGTAGAAAGCGTAGGAGAGCAGCGCCGATAGTATGATTCCGATGGCTAGGCCGCGCAGAGCGTAGCTGGCGCATTCGCAGATGAGCATTCCGGAGAAGGACCGATCGTCCATGCCCGCTGACTTCAGCATGGCAAACTCGCGCGTGCGTAGCATGATGCTGTTGGTCAGCGTGTTGAATACGTTCGCTATTGCGATGAGCACCATGATGGCGGTGAAGCAGAGGATGAAGATCTGAATGGCTTGGAGGGACAGGCGTGTATTCTGTGCGAGACTCGTAATATCGGTCACGCTTACTTCTAGTGCCGCGAAGTCCTTTTCGGCGAGCGCGGTCAGGTCCTCGGCAATTCTGAGGTGGTCTTCGCCCGAAAGCTGAAGCATGGAGAGAGAGGATATGAAGGGGTTGGTGGACAGCTCTTCTTGTGAGGATGAGGCATCAGCTGTTTCAGCGGCGGTTGTGTCGTGTGTATCTTCAGCCTGAGAGGCAGTGCTCTGGCTATCCCCATCCGCATACCAAGAGGTGGCAGCATCCGGCATGATAAAGACGGGAATCGTTTGGGATGCGGCATTGACATTAAGAAGTCCCGGTTCCTCATCAGTGAGGCCCGCAATCTCGATGGTCAGGCTCGAAGCAACCTCATCGGCTGGCAGGTACTCCACGACGGGATCGTCATATCCTTCAGTATCCTCATCGTTGACAACTCCGATGGCTGTCTGGCCGTCTTCGCCTTCCATCACACCTAAATCTCTATAGGTTCCCGGCAGATCAATTGCGTAATACAGCGTGATGGTGCCGGTTTGGGCGAAGGGCTGCACGGAAAGAAGGGAGCCTTGATCGGTGGAGCTCTGGTAGGTATTGAGGGCGATGGCGCGGGGGTTGAGCGGATCTTGGAATTGTTCGGCATCAAGCCCCAGCTGGTCAACGAGGCTAGCCCATGAAGAATCATCGAGGAAATAGAGGTAGACGGAGCCGTAGTAGGAGCCGTCTGAGCCTATGGAGCTAGGCACCCACTCTGCCATGTCGATTTCATCATATGACAGGGCTTCGGTACCTTCCTGCGTCAGAAGTTCGGCAGGGATGACCACCTCGACATAACCCACTCCTACGACGCCTTCGAGTTGGGCACCTTCGATTCGTGAGGCCTGTTCAATGAAGTCGTTGTACTCTGCCTCAAGGTCGGTCACATCGGCGTTGATATAGGCCACCACGTCGGTGTCAGAGGTGACCCCAATCGAACTTCCTGCTGCCGAGGCTATAAGGGAGAAGTAGTGGGCCACATTGCCGCATACAACTACGAGCACGACGCTCACCGCAAGGGATGCTACTACGGTGCGTCCGCGTGCACTTTGGCGCGAGAGGTTGCGATGGGCAAGGATGCCTGGTACGCCGGCAATCAGTCCCCATAGGCCGGCGCCTCTGCCACGGGAGAAGGGGGTGCGTGTGGCATGGATGCCTGAGGTATCCACCGAGCGGGCAGCCCTGCGCTCAATGCGCTTGGGTAGGTGGACATCCTGGGTTCGACGGATGGCGTCCACCGCTGAGACGCGTGCAGCACGAATGGCAGGCACCCAGGCGCTGATGAGTAGGACGATCAGCGACATGAAGGCTGCGATGGCAAGGGGGATGGGATATACCGCTAGCGTGAGACCCTCAAGCCCCATGGCAGTAAACCCCTCTTTGGTGAGAGCGAGAATTCCAGCCGTACCAAGAAGGCCACAGATTAGACCGAGGGGGATGCCTATAGCCCCCAGCATAAGGGCCTCCACCAGCACCGATCGGCGCAGCTGGCGCTTGGAGGCGCCAAGCGATGCCAGCAACCCAAACTGACGCGTGCGCTCTGCCACCGAGATGGAAAACGAAGTGTAGATGAGCGAGACGGAGGCCGCGCCGACCACGATGGCCAGGATGGCGGCTACCTGGTATAGGGAGTTTTCCAGAAGGCTGTCTGTAGAGATGCCGCTATAGCGAAGGAGGCTGTAGTGCAGGTTGAGGATGTCGATGTCGGGGTCGAAGGACTCCGTCATGAGGGCGGCCACGGTGTCATAGATCTCGCTCGACAAGGTAAGTCCCTGGGTGGCAACCCACACGTCGATGGTGGTGGGCTCGAGCGCTTGGGTGCTTGTGGAGCCTGCGACGCTCGAAGCGCTGGAGAGGCCCGTGTAGGCTACGGGGTAATACGTCCCGATGTCGTCATAGAAGCCCACTACGGTGAATTCGTAGCGTTGATGCGCAACGAGCATCATCTGTCCCAGAGAAAACTCTTCATCTGGCTCTGCGGTGCTGGCTCCGTAACCCTCTACAGGCGAGCCGGTTTTATCAAGCACCGTTAAGCCCCAGTCGAG
This sequence comes from uncultured Slackia sp., assembly GCA_964438035.1. Taxonomy (GTDB): domain Bacteria; phylum Actinomycetota; class Coriobacteriia; order Coriobacteriales; family Eggerthellaceae; genus Slackia. Next base: position 786 of record CAYTIS010000085.1, on the reverse strand, counting down.
CAGGGAAAGCGGGGTGTCGGAGGATGCGTAGGCGATACCCTCGATGCTTTGATAGATGGCTAGATCAAGGGTGAGCGTGGTGCCCACCTCAAGCTCGCCGTCAAAGAGGATGCCGCTGTGCTCATCGGTGGTGAACTCTATGCTGCGCATCCAGTCGGGAAGGACAATCTCGGTTTGGGACTCAGCCATCCTTCCCTCCGTTATTTCGGGCAGGGCCGTAATGGTGTAGCCGTCGCGCTCCAACGCACCTTTTTGTGTGACCAGAGAGGATTGCAGAACAAGTCCGGCACCGAAGGACTCGCGATCCTCTTGTGAGAACAGGGCGACACCATAGTTGTAGGCCGTGACCACGTCGGTAATGGAGTCGCTTTCTACCAAGGCCTGGATGTCACTATCGGCAACACCTTCATAGGAGGCGTGCCACCAGCCTTCGCTTTCCAGGGTCATGTCGTAGAGGCCCTTTTGGATGCTGGAGACGCTGGCCCAGATGCCGGTGATGAGCGCCACTGAGAGTACGATGCCAATGATTGATACCGCCGTGCGCACGCGGTTTTTGCTCAGCGAACGCAGGGTGAAGGAGGTCATGACGCTCATCGACGAATCCTCTCGTCGCTGGCGATGCGGCCGTCCTCGATAGCGATGATGCGGTCGGCGGTGGCGGCAATGTCCTCGTCGTGAGTGATGACCACGAGGGTCTGGCCCATCTCTTTGTTAGAGGCATGCAGCAGCGCCATAATCTCGCGGCTGGTGCGCGAGTCCAGGTTGCCAGTGGGTTCGTCAGCCAGT
>CAYTIS010000084.1:0-5066 GCA_964438035.1 uncultured Slackia sp. | reverse complement strand
ACTTAAAATCCGCCGCCGCAAGGCTTGTGGGTTCGAGTCCCACCACCCCTACCAGCTTACCTACTCCTCTGACTATGTCGGTGCATTTCCTCTCATCGTTTTATTCGGGCTGATATACGTACGTTCCATCGGAAAGTCTGTAGTATCCATTGCGGGAAGAAAGTTCGCAGCATGACGGTAGCCGATAATCGCAGCGCCAAATTGAACGAGCTATTGGGAGCGGTGGTCAACCCACCTCGTACCTTCGAGGAGTATCTTGAATCCTATGCCGATTCGGTCGGTGACCTGGTGAACACCTATATCCCGTGCGGCACCCATCCCGATATGGATGCCTATCTTTACGACCCGCTTTTGCGCTACAGCCAAAATGGTGGCAAGCGCCATCGCCCCCTCATCTGCTTTGCTGCCTGCGTGGCCGTGGGAGGGGACATCCGCAAGGCTGCGTCGGCGGCCTCTGCTATCGAGCATTTTCACACCGCCGCCCTCATCCATGATGATATTGCCGATGAGGCCACCCTGCGTCGGGGAGAACCCTGTCTGCACCTCACCGAGGGTCTCGGTATCGCCCTCAACGTGGGTGATCTGGCCCTGTCCTTGGTTAACGGCAGCGTGATGAAAGATCCCTCGCTCACCGATGCTGTGAAGGTGCGCGTGGTGACCGAGCTGGTAGAGATGACCCGGCGTACTATCGAGGGCCAGGCCTTGGATTTGGGCTGGGCGCGCGGTGGGCGCTATGACATCACTCCCGAGGACTACCTGGTGATGGCCACCCACAAAACCGCTCACTACTCGGGTGCGGTACCCCTCGCCATCGGTGCCATCATCGGAGGCGGCACCGAAACCCAGATTGAGGCTCTGCGCAACTACGGCTTGGACACGGGCCTGGCCTTTCAGATTCAAGATGACCTACTCAATATTGAGGGCGATGCTGAAACGGTGGGCAAGGACTTTTGCAGTGACATCACCGAGGGCAAGCGCACCCTCATGGTGGTACATGCTCTGCAAAACTCTCCGGATCGAGACCGGCTGATTCATATCCTCTCGATTAAAACCACTGACGCATCCCTGCTGTCTGAGGCGGTGAACATCATGCGGGCCAGTGGCTCGGTGGACTATGCTCACAATTATGCAGAAAACCTGACAAGCATCGCCAAAAACAGGCTCATTGACATGCTGGACGAAAGCCCCGCGCGCGATTTGCTGGCATCGATGGCGGATTACTTTGTCAACCGGCTCAAGTAAAGGGGGCGTAGGTGAGTAATCAGACCATTCGCAGACAGGATTCAGAAGGCGAGAATTTTGACCTGGGCGAGCGTCTTCTCTATCTGCGCACGCCGAACTTTCGGGGCCGCGATGTGGAGGCCTTGCAAGCGGCGCTGGGGGCCCTCGGCTTTGCCACGGGCGGGATAAGCGGCGCGTTTGATGCTTATACCGAAGGTGCACTGCGCAAGTTCCAGGTGAATATGGGTGTCGATCCCGATGGCATAGCCGGGGTTGAGACCTATGCCGCCATCAAAAACCTCCACAACGCTTGGATGGATAAGCCCCAGATTGGTGATTGTGCCTATATGGGCTTTGCACGGGCGGCTGATGTGTTGGAGGAGCATGCGGTGTGCCTCTTTGGTACCGATCCGTTCTCACGCAAGGTGGCCTCTTTCATGTCCAATCTGGCGCTGGCCACCAATCCCCGCTCCAAGATGGTGAGTGCCGAGACCCTGCTGGTGCCTCCTGATGGCAGGATGCTTCTGGCCCATATCGTGGGCGCTGACACACCCAGCGACTCGGGTACCCCGCGCGTGGTCTGCGAGGATTCCTCCATGCTCTCGCGGCGCATCGCGGGGGCGATTGACCAGGCTCGTGCTGTGGCCCAGGAGGGCAAGCCTTTGCGCATTGCCGTGGAGGTGCACACTCCTTCCCATGAGGCGAGCGCGGCACAGGTCGAGCAGGCTGCTCACCATGAGGCAATCACGCTTCTCGACGCGTTTTGCACCGCCTTCTCCTAATCCGACCTCGCTTTTCAACCTGGTGTGGCCCTTGAGGGAATATGGACGCTTTATAGCGTGTATGTGGCGATGAGGCTGGAGATTGTTCTTGCCTCGAGGAATTTTGATAAGGTGCTCGTGTTCGCACCGAAATGACGGAGGATGTGCATGTCTGAACTCAAGTCAAATCTGGCCAGACGCGCGTTTGTGGGAGGAGCGGCTGCCTTTGGGTTTGCGTCGCTCATGGTACCTCACCTGGCAATGGCGGACGATGACGAGGAGCTGACTTCGTCGGAGGTTCAGGCCCAGGCTGACGAGGTTCGTGCCAAGCTTGATGATATGATGGATCGCCTGACTCAGGCCTCCGATGACTACTACGCCGCTCTTGTCGAATATGATGAGGCTATCGCCAATATGGAGGCGGCCCAGGAGCTCATTGAGGAGAACAACGTCAAGATTGCCGAACTCCAGGAAAGCTTGAGTGACCGCGCTCGTAATATGTATCGTGACGGGCAGATTACCTTCTTGGATGTGCTGGCGGGTTCGTCGTCGTTCGATGACTTTCTCAAAAATTGGGATGCTCTTAAGACCATCAACGATGCCGATGCCGAGCTGGTGTCTCAGACCAAGGCCCTGCGCGAGGAGAATGAGGCCCAGCGCGAAGAGTACGAATCCCAGGCCGAGCTTGCTCAAGAAAAGATGGACGAGGCCGAGGCAATCAAGACCGAGGCTGAGCAGCTGGTGGTTCAGTACGAAAACGAGGTAGCATCCCTGGATGCCCAGGTGGCCGAGCTTGTGGAGCAGGAACAGCAGGCGGCAGCTGAGGCCGAGGCGGAGGCCGAGCGCCAAGCGCTTGAGGAGGCTCAGGCCGCAGCCGAGGCAGAAGCAGCGGCTCAGGCAGCGGCCGAGGCAGAAGCTGCGGCGGCTCAGAACTCCAGCAGCTCCTCGTCAAGCAGCTCTTCCAGCAGCTCGAGTTCTTCGAGTTCTTCGAGCAGCTCAAGCACCACGACCACTGGTGGAGGCTCGCCCAACACGGCGGCTCTTGACGTGGCTAAGAGCATGCTTGGCGTGCCCTACGTGTGGGGTGGCAGCACGCCGAGTGGCTTTGACTGTTCGGGTCTTACCATGTATTGCTATAACGCCACGGGCTACAGCATTCCCCATAACACAGAGGCACAGTATGCCTCTGCGAACTACATCCTCTCGCTTTCGCAGGCTGAGCCGGGCGATGTCCTGTACAAAAGCGGCCATGTGGGTATCTGCTCTCAGTCGGGTGGTACTGAATACATCCATTCCCCCAAGCCCGGCGATGTGGTGTGCTACTCCACATACGCACAGTTCGTTTGCGCGCTGCGCTGGTAGCCTGGGTATACCGCATCCATCACCGATTGAGGCCGCTTTTCGAAGCGGCCTTTTTACTGCTCGCACGTGGCCGTGCGTGCGTATGATGGCCTTGTGCACCTTAAATACTCGAGTTTATCAGTATGAGGTTGTGCTAGTATATGCCCCGCTGTTTTCGGAGATGTCGGGACGTGGCTCAGCTTGGTAGAGCGCTGCGTTCGGGACGCAGAGGCCGCAGGTTCAAATCCTGTCGTCCCGACCATTTTCTTCAGCTGTCATGTAGAGGTATGGCGGGTCAATAATCCCTGAGCTTTGGAGGAAGCGCATGAAAATTTTCGGCCTTGGACCTTTGGAGCTTGTCATTATTCTTGCAGTCGCACTGCTTATCTTCGGTCCTAAAAACCTTCCCAAGCTCGGAAGCGCTCTGGGTCGTACGGTGAAGAACCTGCGCGAGGGCATGGGTAGTGCCAGCAGTGAGTCTGAGGAGACGGAGGAAGAGAGCGAAAGCCCCGTGCAGCCTGTTCGCAAGAAGAAGCCTGCCGCTGCTGCCAAGGCATCTGCTGCCTCATCTTCTACGAAGGAAACCGAAGAAGAATAATCCTTTCTTTCATAAGCAGCTAACGGTATGTCGGCATCTGTCGGCATACCGTTTTTTTCGTTAGGAGCACGTAGGTGCGCAATCACGAGGATAGGTGGTTCATGATGGCCAATGATTACATTTTGACCCCTGAGGGCAAAGAGAAGCTGGAGCAGGAACTTCGCTTTCTGGAGAACGACAAGCGCGCCGAGGTAGGCGAGCGCATCAAGGTTGCTCGCGAGTTTGGCGACATCTCGGAGAACTCCGAGTATGACGATGCCAAAAACGAGCAGGCCATGGTAGAGGCCCGCATTTCTGAGATCAACCAGATTCTCTCCGAAGCCACCGTGGTGGCGGTTCCCAAGCGCTCCTCCAAGGTCAACGTGGGTAGCACCGTCACGGTGAAGATGGGGTCGGGCGAGCGCGTGTTCACCATCGTTGGCGGGGCCGAGGCCGATGCGGCAGCGGGCAAGATCTCCAACGAAAGTCCCGTGGGTGCCGCCCTTTTGGGCCGCAAAAAGGACGACACGGTGGCGGCTATCGGACCCACGGGCCGCGAAATCAGTATGACCATTCTGAAAATAGAGCACTAGCTCGCCCGGCCCTACTCGTCCGGGCTTAGATGCGAGGATATTCATGACCGAGATTTCTTCCGACCTTCTCAATGACGAGCGTGCCCTGCGCCTGTCCAAGCGCGAGACCTACCTTGCACGCGGGGTCGACCCCTACCCTGAGCACTCCGAGGTGCGCAACTGGGCTGCCCAGATTGATGCTGCCTATGCCGATTTGCCCAACGAGGCTGTGACCGACGATGTGGTGAAGATTGGCGGGCGGATTGTTGCCAAGCGCGGTCAGGGCAAGATTATGTTCATCGTGGTGCGCGACACCACGGGCGACATTCAGCTCTTCTGCCGCTTCAATGAGGTACCCGAGGATGTCTGGGAGCTTCTGCGTGGGCTTGACCTGGGCGATATTGTGAACGTTGAGGGCGTGGTGGTGCGCACCAAGCGTGGGCAGCTTTCCATCGCCCCGCGCGAGCTTGCTCTTTTGTCCAAGGCTGTGCGCCCACTGCCGGAGAAGTTCCACGGCCTTTCTGATAAAGAGACGCGCTACCGCTAGCGCTACGTGGACCTCATCTTGAACGAGGACGTGCGCGAGACCTTCCG
>CAYTIS010000083.1:4958-5182 GCA_964438035.1 uncultured Slackia sp. | reverse complement strand
GAAAACGCGCCCAAGATGGAGGGGCGCAACATGCACATGCTCATCGCACCTCTTCCCTCCACGGCCAAAAAGGCCGCAGAGAAGAATTCCCAATAAGCCGTGCTCACTCGAGGAACAGAAAGGACTATGAGATGCCCAAGATGAAAACTCACAGCGGCAGCAAAAAGCGCTTCCGCGTCACGGGTTCCGGCACGATCATGCGTGCCAAGGCTTTCAAGAGCCAC
>CAYTIS010000083.1:0-4948 GCA_964438035.1 uncultured Slackia sp. | reverse complement strand
AGTCCACGTCCGATCAGCCAAAGCCCGCTCCGCCAAAGAACGCCACGCAACCGGAAAAAAAGCCCCAAGCGCATCCGCAATTTCCGCAAAGAGACCGCTGTTTCCGCCGCAGACCGCAAGGTTGCTGCTCACGGCCTGGGTCTTCGATAAGGCAGAAGGAGTGTTAGTCAATGCCTCGTGTCAAACGTGCAGTTAACGCGCATAAAAAGCGCCGCGTCATTCTGAAGCGCGCCAAGGGCTACTACGGCGCAAAATCGCGCACCTATCGTGCAGCGAAGGAACAGGTCCAGCATTCGCTGCAATACCAGTATCGTGATCGCCGTAATAAGAAGCGCGACATCCGCCGCCTGTGGATTACCCGCATCAATGCGGCTGCTCGCATCAATGGACTGTCGTACTCGGTGTTCATGAATGGCCTGAAGAAGGCCGGCGTGGAGCTTGATCGCAAGATTCTCTCTGATATGGCGATTAATGATCCTGATGCGTTTGCTCAGCTGGCGGCCGTGTCTAAGGCAGCGCTGAAGTAGCTGTCTGCACAAAGAGGATTTTGAGAAAGGCTGCGTCTTCGGACGCGGCCTTTTTTGTGCTGTGTCGAGTATGGCACGCTATCTTACGGGGGGGGGTGACTTTCTGGTACGCCCGGCAGGTAGATGGAGGAAATGTGACGCGTCTTACCTCGAGAGGCCTCATAGACGCGGCGAGTGGGCATGAAGTTGCACGGAGGCACCGCTGAGGGTTGCTAAGCATCCAAAAAATGGGGCACGTAGTGCCCAAAGGAGGCCGGGTGTTAGTATCGGCACCGGTTTTTGTGGTTTGCAAAAATACCAAAGGAGGCATAAGCAATGAAAGCAGCGCGTTGGTACCAGGCCAAGGACATTCGTCTCGATGATATTCCTGAGCCTTCCATCACCACAGATGACGGTGTAAAGATCAAGGTGAAGTGGTGCGGCATCTGCGGCACGGATCTTTCCGAGTACAACAGGGGCCCCATTTTCATTCCTGTGGATGCTCCTCATCCTCTTACTCACGAGGTTGCGCCTGTTGTTTTGGGGCATGAGTTTTCGGGAGATGTCGTAGAGGTCGGTAAGGGCGTCACCACTCTCAAAGTGGGAGATCGTGTTGTCGTTGAGCCCATCATCGCCTGTGGTGAGTGTCCGGCTTGCAAGGAGGGTCGCTACAACGTCTGCGATAAGGTTGGCTTCCACGGCCTTTCGGGCGGTGGCGGCGGATTTTCTGAGTACACCGTTTTTTCGGAGCGGTTCGTACACAAAATCCCTGATGAGTTGAGCTATGAGAAAGCAGCCTTGGTAGAGCCGATAAGCTGTGGATATCATGCGCTCGTGAGCGGAGGCTTTCAAGAGGGTCAAGTCGCCGTTGTTATGGGAGCAGGACCCATTGGCCTTGCGGTGATTGAGTGCCTGAGGGCTTGTGGAGCCGGAAAGATCATCGTCGTACAGCGCAAGTCGGTACGTCAGGAGTATGCGAAGCGCTCTGGTGCTGACGTCGTTATCGATCCCAGTGAAGTGGATGCGGCAGAAGAGATCAAGAAGCTCACCGGTGGCGCGGGTGCTGATATTGCCTTCGAGGCAACGGGAAGCGAGGATTGCTTCCACACGGCCTTGGCTGCGGTAAGGTACGGCGGAACCCTCACGGTGGTTAGCATCTGGGGTAAGACGGTTTCATTTGATCCCAATGCTGCCGTTTTGAAGGAGAAGAGGATCGTCGGAACTCTTTGCTACTGCAACGACTTCGAGAATGTAATCGAGATGCTCACCGACGGAAGGATTCCTGCCGAGGGGTACATCACCAAGAAGATTTACATCGACGATATCGTGCAGGAGGGCTTTGGGACGCTTACCGGTCCGGAAAAGAAGTCTCAGGTTAAGATTTTGGTGACGCCTGATAAGTCCCTGCTCTAGGAGCAACCTCTGCTTTTTGATTAGTAAGAGCCGCTCTTCTAGGTTTTGGCCTTGATAGAGCGGCTCTTTTTGTGGTTTGTCCTTCTGGGCATTCTGTTCGGGTCATCAGGGGGCTTTAAGGGGCGCGCGCCTTGCGTTATCCTGCCCTTATGAAAGAGAGTCACCTGGCGGCCAGGAGCCGCGCACGCACGATAGCGCATTCGTATATGTCAGCAGATACCTCCCTGCGCCGCGAGCATCCGGCACCGCCGCAGCATCCTTGCGCGGATTCGGCCGGGCGTGTCGAGTGCAGTGGGGACGCCGCTGCGGCGTGTACCTTTGATAACGCACCCATCGGCATCTTTGATTCGGGCTTTGGGGGGCTTACCGTGGCGCGCGAGATTGCTCGGCAGCTTCCTGGTGAGTCCATCGTTTACTTTGGAGACACGGCCCGCTGCCCCTACGGTCCGCGCGATCAGGAAGAAGTGGACGGCTTTGTCCAGCAGATTTGCGCGTGGTTGGTCGCCCGGGGCGTGAAGATTCTCGTCATCGCCTGCAATACAGCCACGGCCGCTGGGCTAGCACATGCCCAGCACACCTTTCCCATTCCCATCATCGGGGCGGTGGAGCCGGGTGCGCGGGCTGCTGCGCGGGCTACCCGCAACCGCCAGGTGGGTGTCATCGCTACCAAGGGGACGATTGAGAGCGAGTGCTATCCCCATGCCATTCGTCATATCGACGCGGGAATTACGGTGTTTTCTACTGCCACGCCTAAGTTCGTTGAGATTGTCGAGCAGGGCATCCGCATATCCAAGGGTCCTATTGAGGATTTGACCAGCCTGGCCTCCAAGGTCTATATCCGCCCCGCATTCCAAGAGATCGCTCAGGACTATCTTGAGCCTCTGCGGCGCTGTAAGGTGGACACGCTCGTGCTGGGCTGTACGCACTATCCCCTGCTCAAAGCCCTGATCGGTGGAGTAATGGGGCATAGGGTGCTGCTGGTGTCTTCCGCTGAGGAGATGGCCAAAGATGTGCGCGACACTCTGGCCTTGCGCGGACAGTTTGCCGCACCCGATCACATACCTACGCGTAAGTTCTTCACCTCCTCCACCAATTTGGATGATTTCCAGGCATTTGGTTCGCGCGTATTTAATCGTAGTATCGAGCGGCCCATCCATATCGACCTGGCCACGACGGCTTGAGAAAGGTCCCTCATGTTCGCAACCCGCATTGACAACCGCAAGGACCGCGCCCTGCGTCCCGTGACGTTGGAGCGCGCCGTGATGAAAAATGCTGCTGGCAGCTGCCTGGTGAAGTTTGGCGACACCCACGTGCTGTGCAGCGCCATCATTGAGGAGCGTGCCGCCGTCTGGCGCAAGGGCAGCGGCAAGGGCTGGGTGACGGCCGAATATGCCATGCTGCCGGCCTCCACCGCCAAGCGCACGCCGCGCGAGACCAAGGGTCGCAGGGGTCGAAGCCAAGAGATCGAGCGCCTGATTGGTCGAGCGCTGCGCAATGTCTGCGATATGGGTGCCATGGGTGGAGAGGTCACCATGACGCTTGATTGCGACGTGCTCCAGGCCGACGGTGGCACGCGCACGGCGGCGGTTACGGGCGCGTGGGTGGCCGCCTACGAGGCCTTTGAGATGTGGTGCGCGGCGGGCAAGATTAGGGCGAATCCGCTCTTTGGTCAGGTGGCGGCTGTGAGCGTAGGCCTGGTGGGCGGAAGGCTGCTGCTTGATCTAGATTATCGAGAGGATTCGGCCGCCGAGATTGACATGAACGTGGTCATGAACGCCCAGGGCGAGTTCGTAGAGATTCAGGGTACAGGTGAGCAGACGCCTTTCTCGCGCGCGCGTCTCAATGACATGCTCGACATGGCCGAAGGCGGGATTGCGGAGTTGCTCTCTGCCCAGCGTGCGGTGCTGGGACTGTAAGAGCAAGCGCCTGCGGAAGCCTGCGGAAAGGAATACCCGTGAAAAAGGTTGTGATCGCCACCACCAACGCGCATAAGGCAGATGAGATTGGGGCTGCGTTGGATTTTGAGGACTGGGAGTTTGTTACGCTCAGAGATTGCGCACCCTATCCTGAGCCTGCGGAGGACGCAGAGAGCTTTGAAGGCAATGCGCTGATTAAGGCCCGTGCAGCACACGCGGCTACGGGTTGTGCGGCCCTTGCTGATGATTCCGGCTTGGTGGTGGATGTGCTGGGCGGTGCGCCTGGGGTGATGAGTGCTCGCTACAGCGGGGTGCACGGGGATGATGCGGGCAACAATGCCAAGCTGCTTCGTGAGCTTGAGGGCGTGGCCGATGCTGAGCGGACGGCGCGCTTTGTGTGCGCCCTAGCCTTTGTGGATGAGAGTGGGGCGGAGACCACGGCCTTCGGCACGATTGAGGGTCGCATTGCACATGAGCCTGCAGGGCAGGGGGGCTTTGGCTACGACCCGCTGTTTTTGCCCGATGAGTTTGGCGGGCAGCGCACACTTGCCGAGGTGAGCCAGGAAGAGAAAAACGCCATCAGCCACCGGGGCAACGCCCTGCGCGCCCTCAAAGCGAAACTCAAGAACTAATCAATCGCCCTGATAGCGGCAGGTGCGTGCTATACTTACCCCAATGCGGTGCCCCGCCGGCTCGGGCAGCATCGTCGAGAAAAGAACCCCGCGTGGCTTCGAAACTTTGCGGGGTTTCTTTATTTCAGATGAACTGTTCGCTAGCGTCGGTTTCGACTGATGTCGATGAGGGCGATTACAACGCTGAATATCGCGCATACCGCGATAACAGTTTGTGCGTCCATGGCATCACCTCCTTTCGGAGATGCTGCTCGACGAGCGAAGCGCCGCCCAGTGATTATAGGCGAAACCCCTGCTTTGTACCTCAACGTGAGGCGTGAAGCAGGGGTTTTGTGTTTGACTGAGTCCTAGTCTTTGGCATTTGAGGCGGCGGCACTTTAAATGGAAGCAGGCCAGACGCTTGGGGTGCTGGCCTGCGATGATGACTATGGAGCGGGTGACGGGAATCGAACCCGCGTCATGAGCTTGGAAGGCTCAGGTT
>CAYTIS010000082.1:0-5228 GCA_964438035.1 uncultured Slackia sp. | reverse complement strand
CCAGAAACGTGAGACCACGCATAATCCAATCGCTCCACGATCCCATTCCCACAAGCGGTGGCACCACGGCCAAGAGCAGGGCAGACACGGTGACGATGGGAGTGTAGACGCGGGCGAAGCGGGTGATGAAGTTTTCGGTGCGGGCCTTTTTCTCGCTCGCGTTTTCCACGAGCTCGAGGATACGGCTCACGGTGGACTCGCCGAAGGGTTTGGTGGTGCGCACCTTGAGCAGGCCAGTCATGTTTACGCAGCCCGAGATGATCTGCGCACCCGGCTCCACGCAGCGCGGGATGCTCTCTCCGGTGAGGGCGGCGGTGTCAAGCTGGGAGGCACCCTCCACTACGGTGCCGTCAATCGGCACGCGCTCACCTGGCTTGATCACGATGATGTCGCCCACATCCACCTCTTCGGGGTCGATCTGAACCAGCTTGCCGTCGCGCTCCACATTGGCAAAGTCGGGGGCGATATCCATCATGGCTGCGATGGATGTGCGGCTTTTGCCTACGGCGTAGCTTTGGAACAGCTCTCCTACCTGGTAGAAGAGCATGACCGCTGCGCCTTCGGCCATGTGTGGGTCGGTGTCGGGGAAAAACACCATACAAAAGGCTCCTATGGTGGCCACCGACATGAGGAAGTTCTCGTCGAAGGCCTGACCACGGGCAATGTTGCGCCCGGCCTTGGCCAGCACGTCGTATCCCGCAATGAGGTAGGGGATGAGGTACAGGGCAAAAGTAAGGTAGAGGGCTGCGGTATCGCTGCCAAGCCAGGCGGAGAGGGGTGCCAACTCCTCAAAGAGCATGACGATTGCAAACAGGGCCAAGGCGAGGATGATGCGGTTGCGCCAGCGTTTCTGTTTCTTGTTCATAATCAGTCCTTCGGTGAGCAGGGGCGGCGCGCAGCAGTCGGGGCGCACAGCAGCCGGGGCGCGCAGGGGCTGGGGGCGGGCCTGATCGGCGAAACGCCCCGGCGTGTGGGTTGCCGGGGCGTTTGCTTCCTTAGCGGACAATCTCGCAGTCGGGCTCGATTTTGGCTGCGAGCTTGATCACGCGCTCGAGGGTTGCGTCGAACTCGTCGTCAGCGGCGATAAGGGTGAGCTTTTGCATCATAAAGTTGACGCGGGCATCCTGGACCCCCTCGACCTTTTTGAGAGCATCTTCGAGTTTTTGGGCGCAGTTGGCGCAGTCGATTTCGTCAAGTTTGAACTGTTTGCGCATGGCTTCCTCCTTGTTGTAGTCGCTGGGCGGCGGCAGGTTTGTGGGCGTATGTGGCGGCAGCTTTGTAGGCGTGTGCGCTTTGGCTCCAAGGTCAAGCCCTATTCACAGATATGACTCATACCCTGGGCTAGGACGGTGTATACGTGGTCATCAGACAGCGAGTACTTCATACTCTTGCCGTCGCGGCGGAATTTGACGAGATGGGCCTGCTTGAGAGTTCTCAGCTGGTGGGACACGGCGCTTTGCGTGGCCCCGACGATCTCGGCGATGTCGCTGACGGAAAGCTCACGGCCCATGAGCGAGTAGAGGATTTTGATGCGGGTGGTGTCGGCGAAGACCTTGAATAGGTCGGCCAGGTCGTAGAGGAGCTCCTCATCGGGCATCTCCCCGAAGGCCTCCGAGCACGGTCCGCACGAGCAGGCCGGCCCGTGCTGTACGGCAGGATGACAGGGCAGGATGGCCTGTAAGGCAGCGTCCTTTTCGCGTGTATCAACGTCCATGTATTGACCTTTCAACATATGAACAAGTATTCATAAGTATAAGAAGAAGCTTCCGCCTGTCAACATATCTCGTCCAATTTTTCAGCCTTATACCGCCCGAAAGCCTTGATAGTCATTAGCCTCATCCGTTCAACCCCAGCTCTTGAGTCATCATCACTCCGTAACCATCGCTGACAGGGAGAGAGTCGAGGGATAACGGGTCGCACCTGGGCCTGTGCCCGCAAGGCAGTGAGGGCAGTGAGCCGTATCTGCGCGTGCTTACAGAGCAAGGCGCAGAGCTTGGCCTGCGCTGCAGCCTCGCTGCTTTCTCGCCCCGCATGCCACGCTCTCGCCGTCCTTGGTATACTTGCGGGCTGAATCAAGCCTAGCAACTCCGCGAATAAGGATGATCTATGTCCAAAAAAATTGCCGTCATTGACGGAAACTCCCTTATGCATCGTGCCTTTCATGCGGTACCTCCCACCATGAGTGCCCCTGACAAAACCCCCACCAACGCGGCCTTCGGCTTTATCTCAATGTTCCTCAAGTTCTATGAAAGTGCCCGCCCCGACGCGGTGATCTGCGCCTTTGATGCGGGCAAGCCGGAATTTCGCATGAAGGCTCTGGAGCAGTACAAGGCTCAGCGCCCGCGCATGGACGATGCCTTGCGCGTCCAGTTTCCCCTCATTGAGAGCCTGCTGGAAGCGATGGGCGTGCCCGTGGTGAAGGTCAAGGGCTGGGAGGGGGATGACATCCTGGGCACGATTGCGGCCCGTGATGAGGAGCGGGGCTATGAGACCCTGCTTGTCACCGGCGACAAGGATGCCTACCAGCTGGTGAGCGACCTCACACGGGTGATGACTACTAAGAAGGGCATTTCTGACGTAGCTCTTTATGGTCCGGCTGAGGTGGAGGAGCGCTACGGCGTCACGCCCGCTCAGTTTCCCGACTTTTTGGGCCTCAAGGGCGATTCGTCCGACAATATCCCCGGAGTGCCCGGCATCGGTGACAAGACTGCCGCTAAGCTGCTCCAGCAGTTTGGCAGCCTAGAGGGAATCTATGACAACCTCGACAAGCTCAAGGGCAAGCAGCTGCAGAACCTGCGTGAGCACAAGGAGGCTGCCTACACAAGTCGCGAGGTGGCCACCATCGTGTGTGACTTGGACTTTCCCCTGGATTTGGAGGGAGCAGCCTTTCCTGCCTTTGATAAAGAAGAGGTGGTGGAAGCCTTTCAGGCCCTGCGCTTTAACGCCCATCTACCTAAGATTCTCGCACTTTCGGGGGCGGTGGAGGACTCTGTCGCCTTGCCCGTCCTGGAACTTGCGCCGCTTAAACCCAAGACGCAGGAAGCGGCCCAGGTGTTTTTGGAAGAGGCCCTGGCCGCGCAGGTCGTGCTGGGTGTAGAGCTGGTGTCTGTCGCGCAGGAGAGCCTGTTTTCTGAGCCATCCAAGCTCATGGTGGCGGCAGATGAGCAGGTGGCTCTGTTTGAGGGAGATACTGCTGAGGCGGCCCTGGTGCGCATCGTGCGTGAGGGATGCTTTTGTGCGCTGGATGCGAAGGGGATCTTGCAGCAGGTCTATCCGCCCGACACTGCGCGCGAAGCGGCGCTTGACGAGGCTGGCCTTTCCCAGGCGCACTTCTTCGACATCGGGCTTGCCGCCTACCTGCTCAGCTCGGGCGCAAGCTCTTACGAGTACGGCTCGCTGTGCGAGACTTACCTGGGTGCGCCTCTGCCTGCCCTCGACGATGATTTGCACCTGGCTGCAGCTCACGCGCTTGTGGCACCTCGCCTGACCAAGGCGCTGCGCGCGGCCCTTGATGTCGATGGCAGCAGCGCCGTCTATGACGAGATTGAGCTGCCGCTGCTCATCACCCTTGTGAGTATGGAGCGCGTGGGCGCAGCCCTTGATGTGGATGCGCTTGCCCAGATGAGCTCTGCGGTGGCCACCCAGATTGAAGAGCTGCGCAGTCGGGTCTTTGAGCTGGCGGGGGAGGAGTTTAACCTGGATTCTCCCAAGCAGCTCAGTCACATCCTCTTTGAGGTTTTGGAGCTACCAGCGGGCAAGAAAACCCAGCGGGGTTACTCCACCGATGCCAAGACCCTGACTAACCTGCGCGATGTACATCCCATCGCCGAGCAGGTCTTGCGCTATCGCGAGCTTGCCAAGCTCAAGTCTACCTATCTCGATGCCCTGCCCCGCATGCGTGCTGAAGACGGGCGCGTGCACACGAGTTTCAACCAGACCGTCACCGCTACGGGCCGTCTCTCCTCAAGCGACCCCAATCTGCAAAATATTCCCGTGCGCACCGACTTTGGTCGACGCATTCGCACCTGCTTTGTCCCGCTTGAACAAGGCGAACTCTTTGTGTCTGCCGACTATTCCCAGATTGAGCTGCGCCTGCTTGCCCACCTCTCCGAAGATGAGAGTCTCATTGAGTCGTTTTGCAGTGGGGCTGACTTTCATGCTACGACCGCCGCCCGCGTCTTTGGCGTGCCGGTAAGCGAGGTAACGCCTCAGATGCGCAGCCGCGCCAAGGCCGTGAACTTCGGTATTGTCTACGGTCAGCAGGCCTTTGGACTCTCCACTTCGCTGGGTATTTCCTACAGGGAGGCCCAGGAGATGATCGATCGCTATTTTGAGGTGCACCCCGGCGTGCGCGCCTACCTGGATGAGACGGTGGCAAAGGCCAAGGAGTGCGGATACGCTGAGACGATGTTTGGCCGCAAGCGCCATATTCCCGAGCTGCGCTCACCCAACGCCACCCAGCGCGGTTTTGGTGAACGCACAGCCATGAATCACCCCATGCAGGGTAGTGCGGCCGACATCATCAAAATCGCCATGAGCGAGGTGCACCGGCGTTTGCTGGAGGAGGACTTTCAAACCAGGCTCATGCTCCAGGTGCACGACGAACTGGACTTTAGTGTGCCGCAGGAGGAGCTGGAGCGCCTTGAGGCCATGGTAAGCGAGGTTATGGCCGGGGCGGCAAGTCTCAAGGTACCGCTTGTGGTGGAAGTGAATGCCGGAGCCAACTGGGCGGAGGCGCACTAGGTCTCAACTATGTCTTAAGGCCTGACGACATTCCCATTCAGGCCGGCCAGATCGGTTGCGTCAGGCCAGAGCCCGCAGGTTTTCTTCGCGAATCGCGGAGGTTTTTGTTGCGTGGTGCACGCTTTCTGCTACCATGCAGCGAGTTGCGCCCAAAAGGGCGTCGTTGGAGTGCGATGATACACGTAAGCTGTGCATACGAACCTGCGGGACTTGCGACGGCTGCGTAATAAGTTATCGCCTTGAGTACAAGGAGCATTCAATGTACGCAATCGTAAAGACCGGTGGCAAGCAGTACAAGGTTGCCCCCGGTGACAAGCTCAGCGTGGAGAAGCTCGACGCTGAGGTGGGAGCCCAGGTGGAGCTTCGGGCCATCTGCGTTGTGGACGGCGCTTCGGTTGAGGCCGATCCTGCCAAGGCCGCCGAGACCAAGGTGGTTGCCACCGTGCTTGAGCAGTACCGCGACAAAACCGTGGTGGTCTTCCAGT
>CAYTIS010000081.1:3049-5444 GCA_964438035.1 uncultured Slackia sp. | reverse complement strand
TCGGACCTCGCTGGACCTGCGGTTTGCCATGCGTCGCTGGGTGCTTCGCCAATTCTTTGGGCGCGACATCCCCCTGCCTCCTTTGACCTGGGCTTGTCGACAGCGCAAACTCAGGTCAAAGGATGAGACCTTCGAACACTTTGAGAAAGGTACTTCATGAAGACCCCTGCGCATGCGACACGACCCACTCACCTTGCCCTTACAGGACTGATTGTGCTGGTGGCGCTTGCGACCTGGATGTTTCTTGCCACCCCTGCGGCCCAGGCCCTTGAGGTCACTCAGGCAACCGCTGCTCCCAACGAAGACGGCGGCACGCGTATCTTAGGCGGCACCTCCACTCGTATCACCTGGCGCGCCCAGGCCGATGAGGGGGAGAGTCTCTCATCAATTACCATCAGCATGTCCTCAGACATCGAGCTGACCCCCGATGACGTGCGCGTGACTGGCCTCAATGACCTGGAGCGGGTGGATGTGGATGCTACGGTGAGCTTGGTGGAAAACGGCATCCTTCGGATTGACTTTGCCGAACCAACACCTGAGGGACTTGCCTATCTGGTTGAGCTGTACGGTACGACCTTTCCTGCTGAGGGCGGCACCTTCACCGTGAGCACCACGGCAACCTTAGCTGATGGCACCGAGATTGACCTAGGCGAAAGCGGTTCTATTGAGGTGGCCAGCCTCAGTCTTGCCGAGCAGATTTCGTCGTGGCTGTCCGAGCAGGCGTGGGTGGAAGCGTGGAATTCCAACACGTTTTTACACATGTTTTTTGATCCTACACTCATCGTTACCAGCATTCCCAGTGTGTTGAGTGGGTGGTTCACGGCACTTGCCATCGTGGTGATTGCGTTTCCCCTGGCCATTCCCATAGGCTTTGTCCTGGCGCTCATGCGGATGACCACGTTTTGGCCCGTGCGTGCCCTGGCCTCCATCTATGTGAACGTGGTGCGCGGCACGCCGCTCTTCCTCCAGATTTACATCGCGTTTTTTGGTCTGCCGCTCTTGGGACTGAGCGTGAGCAATTTTGTCCTGGGCTTTTGCGTGATGGCCTTCAATTCCTGTGCGTATCTGTGCGAGATTTTCCGTGCGGGTATCCAGTCCATTGACAAGGGGCAGTTTGAGGCCTCGCGCTCGCTGGGTATGTCATCGGCTCAGACCATGATGAGTGTGATCATCCCTCAGGCCTTCCGCCACGTGATTCCCACCATGACCAGTGAGCTGATTTTGCTGTATAAGGACACCTCTCTTTTGGCCGCCGTGGGCATCATGGAAACGGTCATGTACGCCCGCACCATCACCGCCGCCACGGGCAATATCACGCCTTACATTGTGGCTGCGGGCTTCTACCTGATTGTTACTATCCCGATGAGCGCCATCACCCGGCGCATGGAGGAGAAGTCCTCCGAGCGCAGGTCAGGCCCGCGCAAGAAGACCGGGCGCTGGGGCCTGGGCGCGATTGTGGGGCGGACAAAAAGCTGGACGCCTGAGGTGGATACGTCCAAGGACAAGCTCACCATCAAAGGTCCTGATAATCTGTAGGGAAGGTGCAAGGCCGGCTGCTGGCGGCCTTGAACGAAAGGCAGACATGAGCACAGACGCGACCAATAATCCTGCTCAAGAGCAGCCCATCGTGCGCATTCGCAACCTGCACAAGCGCTTCGGCAGCACCGAGGTGCTCAAGGGTATCGACCTGTCTGTGATGCGCGGCGAGGTGGTGGTGATTTTGGGCCCCTCAGGTTCGGGGAAATCGACCATGCTGCGTTGCATCAACCGGCTGGAGGAACCCACGAGCGGCCAGATCTTTTTTGAGGACACAGAAATTACCGATCCCACATGCGACCTCAATAAGGTACGCGAGCACGTGGGGATGGTGTTTCAGAACTTCAACCTCTTTCCCCACCTCACGGCCAAGCGAAACGTGATGCTTGCCCAGTGCAAGGTGCTCAAGCGCTCCCGCGAGGAGGCTGCACGCATCGCCGAGGAGCAGCTGGCGCGCGTGGGTCTGGCCGAGCGCGTGGATCATTATCCCGAGGCGCTCTCCGGCGGCCAGCAGCAGCGCGTTGCAATTGCACGGGCCTTGGCAATGGATCCACACGTGATGCTCTTTGATGAGGCCACGAGCGCACTTGATCCCGAGCTGGTACGTGGGGTGCTCGACGTGATGAAGGAGCTGGCCCAAGGCGGCATGACCATGATTGTAGTGACTCACGAAATGGGTTTTGCCCGCGAGGTGGCCGACCGTGTGGTGTTCATGGAAGAGGGCGTAATTGTGGAAGAAGGCCCGCCTGAGCAGGTATTTGGCAACCCCACCTCCGAGCGCACCCGCGCCTTCATCGGTGATATCTCCTAGCTTCCGCCGCGCTTTGAAAGCGGCTGGGCAGCGGGGAGGTGTCGCCTG
>CAYTIS010000081.1:1344-2949 GCA_964438035.1 uncultured Slackia sp. | reverse complement strand
CCGTGTTTGTTGCAGCTTACGGCCAGATTTCCCTGGATGTTCGCCACATATCCCGCAATGCCCAGGCCCGCCATGCAGGCTTCGATTGTGGCCGCCTCGATGCGCTCACCAGCGGGAAGCATCCGCGCAAGGAGCCTGGCAAGCGCGCGCCGCACAAGGGGTGTCTCGCGGGTGAAGACCTCTGGCCTAAGCAGGACTCCTTCGGCATCGGTGGCCCCCAGAGGTTCGGCGTAGGCATCTAGGAGTGCTTGCGCCTGGGCATCGAGCATGTCGTCCTCTTCAGCAATGAGATTCATGGTGCGCGTCAGCGTGTCGAGCAGTCGGGGATTGCGCTTTTTGGCCAGGGGTACTACCTCGTGGCGCACAAAGGCGCGAAATCGGTTGATGTCAGCATTGGTGGCATCCTCGCGCCAGCGCGCACCCGTCTCATCGGTTACGGCCACAGTGCGCTTTTCGATCGCGGCGCGCAGCTCTTCGCGCCCCTCTTCCAGAAGCGGGTGGCATACGCGGCAGCCCTCCAGCTCTCCGCAGTGTCGCATGGCGCGAAACCCGCCTGGCCCGGTGCCCACGATCGAGCGCATATAAAAGGCTTCCACCCGGTCATCGGCAGTATGGGCGGTAAAGATGCAGCCCTGGTCAGGAGTGCATCCCGCCCGTTGGCACAGCTCTTTTAAGGCCTCGCGAGCGGCCCTATAGCGCACATTGCGCGCAAGGGCTTCCATATTGCCGCCTTGGGTGCTCAGCTGCTGTACAATGTCAACTTCTCGCATGAACAGGGGAAGTTCCAGATGCTTTGCAAGGCAGGCCACAAAGTGCGCATCGTCTTTACTGGCCTGGCCGCGCAGTTGGTGATTCACATGCAGTATGCCAAGGTCGTTGAGGTGGCCCGCCGCCCTCAGGTCGGCCGCCAGATAGGCTAGGGCGGTGCTGTCCGAGCCGCCGCTCACCATGAGCAGTACAGGGCCATCTGTGGCGGTCATGCCGTGGTGATCTATGACGCGCAGGACACGCTCCATGAGGGGCGGGCGTGCCGACATTACTTCGCCGCCTCGAAAATCTCAGAAAACTCGTCGAGCAGGCGTGAAATTGGTAGGCCTACCACGTTGTCATAATCGCCCGCCACGCCCTTGACCAGCGCACCGCCTTTTCCTTGGATGCCGTAGGCACCCGCCTTGTCAAGCGGCTCTTTAGTAGCTACGTAGGCTGCAATCTGATCCTCGGTCAGCTCGTTAAAGGTCACGTGGCTGGTTTCGATAAGCGTACGAAAACCCAGCGATACACTGTCTTTGGCCGGTGCCGAAATGAGCCACACCGACACACCCGTGAGCACCTGATGTACGCGGCCGGACAGCTCGCGCAGGATGCGTTTGGCATCTTCTTCGTCGGTGGGTTTGCCAAAGATGCGCCGGTTGTGCACCACCATGGTGTCAGCGCCGATGACGGCTGCCGCGCCCACGTATTCGGCACCTAAGATCTCCTGTACTACGGCACCCGCCTTGCGCTCAGCGAGCTTTTTGACCGCCTCTTGTGGGTCGTGCAGGATATGAGGCTCAAGGGTCTCATCCACCTCGGGTATGCGCACCGTAAATGGCACGCCCGCGCGCT
>CAYTIS010000081.1:0-1244 GCA_964438035.1 uncultured Slackia sp. | reverse complement strand
GCTGCTACAGCGGAGGGATACTGCAGCAGCGTTCCTGCGAGCGGGACTCACTTCATAGAAAATGGCAGCGAAAGGATGTCCGCCGTAGCTCTTACTGCCGCTTTTCCTCAAAGAGCTTAGTGGACAGGTAGCGCTCGCCGGTGTCCACCGCGAAGGTTACGATGTCTTTGCCCGCAGCCTCGGGGTGGTCGGCTACAAGCTTGCGTACGGCTGCCACGTTGGCACCGGTGGAGATGCCTACGAAGAGGGCCTCGTTGGCGGCAACCCAGCGCGCCGCTTCCAGGGCCTCGGGGGTGGACACGCGGATCACGCCGTCCAGCGCTTTCAGGTCGAGCGTATCGGGGATGAAGTTGGCGCCGGTACCCTGAATGCCGTGCGATCCGGGGGTCAGCTCTTCGCCCGCCAGTGCCTGGCCGATGATGGGGCTTTCGGCAGGTTCGGCAGCATAGATGTTCACGTGGGTTTTCGAAGCCGCCTCGGCCGCGCCACTGCCGTTGAAGAAGTGCGCCACGCCCGATACGGTGCCACCCGTACCCGTGGCTGCCACCACGTAGTCGGGGGCATGCCCCAGATCTTCCAAGATTTCAGGACCCGTGGTGCGTTCATGGGCGAGAGGATTGTCGGGGTTGGTGAACTGGCCCACGATCCACGCATCGGGAGTCTCCTCAGCGATGCGCTTGGCCTCGGCGACTGCACCGGCCATGCCCTTGGCGGCCGGGGTCAGCACCAATTCAGCCCCGTAGACCGACATAAGGCGGCGGCGTTCAATGCTCATAGACTCAGGCATAGCCAAGATGACGCGGTATCCTCGGGCCGCGCCCAGCATGGCGATGGCGATGCCGGTGTTTCCGCTGGTGGGCTCTACCAGGATGGTCTTGCCAGGGCTAATTTCGCCGCGCTTTTCAGCCTCGTCAATCATGGAGCGTACGGGGCGATCCTTGATTGACCCACCGGGATTGGCGGCCTCACGCTTGGCATAGACGTTGGCGCCCACCTCGGCGGAAAGCTTCTCAAGCCTGATGAGCGATGTGCCGCCAATGGCGGCGCTTACCTCTTCGGACATAGGTGACACTCCTTTGCTCTTTATACGATCACGCATGCTGGCAGGTTGTAGCCACAATGGCTGGCCTGCCCTCTGTCCGTCTTTAATCATAGCAGTTTGCTAGGATATAGAAAAAGCACCCCGTGTCTTCACATGAACGACAAAGCATCCGAACGGTCAAACGAGCATGGGGATGAGGAGG
>CAYTIS010000080.1:0-5879 GCA_964438035.1 uncultured Slackia sp. | reverse complement strand
ACGTCAAAATTGGCCACGGGCGTGCGCGCCTCCAGGATGCCATTCTCAATATGGGCAGGCGTAAGCGCTTTGCGCGGGCAGGCCTCAATGCATCGCTCGCAGCGAATGCATGCCGATATCAGATGATCCTCATCCTGTCCGCCCGGTGGACGAACCTGCGCCTCGGCTGGGAGGGCCTTAAGTCCACCGATCGCAAAAAGCGCTACGGCTCCACAGGCGCCGAGGGAAAATGCGCGCCGCGACATGCCTGCATAGGTTTTTTCCGCAGTAACGTCCATCATTGCCTCGCTTCCTTGCAATTCGCGCTCCTGCGTCATTTCTCGTCCTCAAGGAGGTTGCGTATCAAAGCAGCGTCGGTCTCCAAGAATCCTTCGGTCATGTAAGAGAGGCCACGGTAGAAATCGGTCTTGGCAAAGCGGCGCATCTGCTCGCACAGAAGAGGTGCCCATGCGCCGATATGGTCTTCCATGAAGTGCTTCTGGCGCTTGACCAGTCGATATGCATCGTCTTGGCGGTTTTCACGCAAGGCCTCGGCTGTTCTTTGCACAAGGATCTGCATGTACTCCAGCTCAAGGGCGATGTGATCCTCGCCCTCCTTCCAGGATTCATCCTTACCAAGCCCTGCTGCCCGGTACAGCGCGAGAACCTCGTCTCGCGCATCCTGCATGAGCAGGCGTTTTTCGCTGGTATACACGCTTTCAAAGGGATAGGCGGCTGCATGTCCGCTGTATCCGTGACCAAAGAAGGTGCGCATGTAGTCGGCGGCCAGTTCGGTTACGGAGTTGCTCCAAAGGCCACTTAGGTAGGTAGCTATGAGCCTGTGCCCTTCGTCCACGAGTTCGTTTCCGGTGGATACGCGGTAGCGAAGGCCATGAAGCTCGTCCAAAAGCTCAGCGCTCACTTCTTGTCGGTACAGGCGCGACAAAAAGCCATAGGTTGCGGCGCGCTGCTCGTTAACGGCAATCAGCTCATCGGCTGTTGTTTCGGCTGCATATGCCGTATCACTCATCGGTATCACCTTCCTACCAGTTAAGGCCTTGGGTTTCGGTGGGAACCCGCTTGGGCGCCTCGGCTCGTTCAGGCACATCGTTATCAGAAACCTCGGCAAGCTGCTCATTGAGGATGCGCTTGCCCAGCGAGGTTGATTTCCAGGATCGTCCCCGCCATGCAATGCATTCGTAGCGTTCAAGGGCTTCTGCGAAATGCTGTACGAAAAAGCGGCGCGGTTCGGCAATGACAGGATCGGAGTCCACGAGTCCTGAAAGCTGAGCCATAGTGGCACCCTCTTCCTGGGAGGTGGCAGAAAGGATTCGTTTATAGAGGTGGGCAAACTCTGCTTCACGTTCGAGCTGTGCGATCATGCGCTTTTCTGGATTGTTTCTCTCGAGCGCAGCGTGGCCGGCCTCTGTGGTTTGCCAATACACTTCGGGCGGATTTGTCGGAACCCAGTATTCTTCGCCATCTACCACCTTGATGTCGGGCTTGGGAACATAGCGGTCATATGCTGTACCGTCGCTGGTCACGCGCTCTAAAGCTCCCGCAGCCTCAAGCATCGTGCATATGTTTGAGGGTGAGTACACCGAAAACTTATGCGATCGCAGCTCATCTATGGCATCTTCCATATGCTCATTGGAGCAGGGTTCTATCGCTTCGCGCAGGACTCCTAAGAGCACCTGTCTGTGCGGTGCCATATGAGCGAACAGCTCGCGCGTGCGCTCCTCTGCAGGACGTGCGGCGTAAGCCGGGGCATCGCGGTCTACGACGTTGGGAATCTGTGGCACGCGCTCAGGGTCGGGCGGAAGAAATTCGCTGCGTCCTTCGGTATTGGGTAAAAACACACCGGGGTCAATCCCCACATCATCCAAGGATTCCAGCTCGTCGTCAAAGACCTCTAGCATGGGATTAAAAGGAAAGTTGAATTGCTTGGTGTCGCTACCTTCGGGCATCTGTTCCTCCTTCTGTTGCGCCACACTCATAGGGAGCTAGGGTGTGTCTGAGTTTCGGGCTGGAGCATAGGTGCAGGTGATGTGAATCAGTTCAGGCCTCTTTCTCGCAAGAGGGCCTGTCCTCCAACTGTTGACGGACAATTGGCACCCCATTCAGCCAGATAGGGTGTGGGTCGTGTCATCGCTAGGCGTGTTGTGTCCTGAAGCTTGGTTCGCGCAGATACGATTCCTGCCATCTGCGCAACTTGTTCTTCAATGCGCGTGAAATACGAGATCACAAGGCTATCCTCTGCGTGGGAAAAGCAGGACTCAAAGCCTGCACGTCCTGCCTCTCGTGCTGCGTCTCGTGCCGTGCGACCTTCGCTTTTATCTGAGCCTGTAGCGTATGAAGGCACAAGCCCATCCACGCAGCCCACGGCAAAAATCCGCTTGACACGGCTGCGGATGTGACCCATTAAAACGATGGGAAGCGTCTCGGTTTTTGCCGGAAATGTGGGATGCTCCACCTGGGTGCGAACGAGCGTGTAGAGCTCCTGGGCGTTTTCGTCTCCGCGTACGTGCAGCGTCACGTGGCGAAGCGCCATGCTGTCTTTAAGGCCTATGACCTTCATCAAGGTATAGCCATGCGCCTGGGCGTACGTGCTCAGAAGCGTATCGAGTTCTTCCGGGGTCACACCTGCCGCAATGCAGGCCTGCTGCACCGCAGCATCATGAGGGTTTGCCAAGGCTGAAAGCATGGCAAGCCGTTTGCGATCCTTTGAACCCAGGCGTGCATGGGGTGCACAGAACAGAGCGGGTATTTCTTGAGCTTCGCAGATGTTCTGAAGCTGCATGCCCCAGTTAACCGAGGGAACTACCAGTCTCATGTCGCTTGCACGGCACCATCCGCGCCGCATATCTGAGGCGGCCAGCTGCGCAATACCCGAGAGCTCCTCAATCGGAGAGTTCCATTTCACCACCGTACACGTGCGCGGTGCCTTGGTATCGTTTCTGCACACAGCTGTCATAGCAGCCGCCTTTAGTCCTGGAACTGCTGTGTTGCTGGGCTGAACGTGCGACGCGTCCCATCTGCGAACACAGCCGTCCATTCGCTGCCGTAGTCCACCTCAAAGGCAAAGCGCTCTGGTTCGGGTTCCTCCTCTTCTCGCTGAATGGGGGGAAGGGTATTTGAATCGGTGGGAGGTACAGCGGTGTTTTCGTAGCTTTTTGCCTGCTTATCCAGTTCGAGCCACTCTTCGCGGCTCAGTTCAGGCTCAGGCTCGCTCTCTTGTTCGAAAGAAGCGGCGTCGTCTTCGGGTGTCTCATCGTCCTCGGGTTCGGGATGCTCTTCAAGCCATGCGGCATACGCTGTGGCATGCTGATCTTCATAGCTTTCTTCGGAAGGAATCAATACGCGCACCGCACCGTCAAGGATTCCGCTATTCAAAAGGCTGCGTGCCTGATCGACATATTCATGGGCCTCAAAGTCGATAAAGCTTTGGGGATCGGTGCGAAGCGCTACGACAAACTCTCCGCCCTGAAGCTCAATATCTATGCGGTTGAATACAACTTCGGGAAGACCTATTGTGCGCTGACGCGTATTGAAGGCCTTCATGGTGCTGCCTACCTTGTGCAGCATATTGCCTATCCAGCGGCTAACGACCGTATCCCACAGTTCGTCGGCTCCCTCGTTTGTGCTCCGTAAGTATTTGCGCGTACCAAGACCCACAATCATGCGCGCCTTGTTTTCTATGGGTGCCTCCGCTGATTGAGCTTCATGACTGCGTAGTACAGGCACTCCTACATAGGGGTAGCAGCGTTTTATTTCCTGTACGGTATCTTTCGTGGAAAGCCGTTCATCAAGATCGAGGACAAGCGTCATCGAAGGTCGCAAAAGCGCCATACAATCCCCCTTCTTTCTCTCTTCCAGCGAAGCTATGAGCCTGTGCTGTGAAGGTACGTGGATAAACCCACGGACAAGGGAGACTCAGTGCATAGGTCCTGCTCCTCATGACACCTCTCCTGTGTGTCCAAGACGACATTCCCCCTCGTCGAAAGCAGTGTAGAGCGGCTTTCATACGGTGAATAATATTGCTTCTATGATTTTGAATATGAAAAGGATTCTATGATTGTGCCGGTGGATGAAGGCGTGTTCCGCGCATATCCAAGGCGTGCGGAACTTGTCAAAGGGGGAAACCATGCCAGGTATTGCGGGCATTATCGATCTTTTGGGAACGCTTGAAAGTCCCTTAGTGACGGTGCATCAAGACCGCTGCATTATGGTACGCAATCGCAATGCAAACTGCCTGCGCTGTGCCGAGGCGTGTACGTCGGGCTGCATATCCTTTGACGGAGAGAACCTGAGCATCTCTCCTGAACGCTGTATTGGCTGCGGAACCTGTGCCACCGTATGTCCGACCTGCTGCTTGGAGGCGCGCAATCCCAACGACGCTCAATTACGAAGCGCTTGCCTTGAAGGGGCGCAGCACACAGAGGGCACGGCAATCATAGGCTGTGGTGAGTTTCTCGATCGCGCCCGTGGTCTGTTTGATCCCGATAAGGTGGTCCGCGTTGAATGCCTCGGTCGTGTGGAAGAAAGCCTTCTCAGTGAGCTTCTTGCTCAGGATCTTAAGGATGTCGTATTGGTGCATGGTGAGTGTATGTCCTGCGAACACGCCACGGGCCGTGCTGCGGTGGAAGCAGTACTTGAAACACAGCGGCGTCTGCTTGAAGCCTGGGGTCTTGCTGATATGCCTGTGCGCCTTGCGAGCAAGCTTCCTGGTAAAGCACGGGCGCATGATACTTTCTACGACACGGAAAGACGCACCATGTTGAGACAGGGGGGTGAGAGCCTACGGCACCTTGGTGTGGTTGCGGCAAGCACGGCTCTGGGCGATGCGAGCGCCAATGAGTCAGAATCCGACACCCAAAAGCAGCGCTATGCCAAGGTCATGGAGGACGGAACACTTCCGCACTTTATTCCTGATAGGCGCGAGCGCCTCTTAGATGCGCTTGCCTGTCTCGGTGAAGCCCGTGATGCGAACATACGCACGCGCCTATGGGGGCATGTAAGTATTGATACCGACCTCTGTGAGTCCTGTCGCATGTGCGCCGTATTTTGTCCCACCGGAGCGCTGCGTAAATTTGACGCGGATGATGGAACATTTGGAGTGAAACATTATCCGGGTGATTGCGTGCAGTGCCGCTGCTGTGAGTCCATCTGTCCTGCGGCTGCTATCACACTATCTGATGAGGTATGTGCCTCAGATGTGCTCAAGGGAACAACCGATATCTACGAGATGAAGAAACCGGCGGTAAAAAAAGGTGCGCCCCATGCCATATGGCATACCGCAAAATTGTTCACCAATACCACCCAGGTATACGAGCGCTAGTTTGTAAAGAACGCTTTTGGCCGTCACCTACGAACAACACCGCTCAGAGCGCATGTATGAGGAGGACCCATGATCAGGGAAGCACCAGAGGAATACGGGCTTTCGTCTTATGACCCTGTACACATTATGGAGCCGCCTGTGTATGTGACCGAGGAAATGATTGATGCGCAGATGGCGCGCGAGATGGCGCGGTTCGCTCGATTTGAGCCAGCACCCGGTCCGGTGCGTGAAGGCGAATGCCTGCGTGCCAAAATGGAAGTCCGGGTCGACGGAAAGCTCGAAGAATCGCTTTCGGGTGAGTCGGTAACGGTGGTTTTGCAGGGTGGCATGCAGCCCGATGAGTTTGTTAAGGGTATCGAAGGCATGCAGATAGGTGAGCAGCGCTCCTTCGACTTTTCGACTCCAAGCAGTGCTGGTGGCCCCTTGGGGCAGCCCGCGAACTTTCATGTGGACATTCAGCTCCTAGACAAGCGCCGTCGCGTGACCCCTGAACTCACGGATGAATTCGTGCGTGAGCGCCTTTCTGCAACCGATCGCACGGTGGAGCAGTTTCGCCAGCGCG
>CAYTIS010000079.1:0-5921 GCA_964438035.1 uncultured Slackia sp. | reverse complement strand
CATGCGCATGCGATCCAGGTTCTTGGTGCCGTTGCCACGCGCATAGTAGTAGCACTCGCCGCGCGGCTGCTCAAGGGCGTTGGAAGCCTCCGAGCCAATCTCGGGGATGAGCTTGGTTCGCTCGCCAATGCCATCGTGGGGAATCTTACTCACCAGCTCCTTGATGATGTCGATGGACTGCTCAACCTCAATGGCGCGCACCTTGACGCGTCCGTAGCAGTCGCATTCGTCGGAAAGGATGGGCTGGAAATTCTCCAGATCGCCATAGGCACCCTTACCAAACATGCGCACATCGTAGGCAACATTGGAAGCGCGCGCGAAAGGTCCAACCATGCACAGGGCCTCGGCATCCTCTTTGGAGACGTAACCGATGCCGGAAAGGCGGCTTTTCACCGAGGAATCATTGAGGAAGGTGTTGCACAGTTCGCGATACTCATCGCGAATGCTCTCCATCTTATCCACGATGGCGTGCAGCTCGCTGTCCTCAATGTCGCGGTTCACGCCGCCAATCTGGACGGCAGAGAGAATCACGCGACCGCCCGTCGTGGCCTCGAACACATCCAGGGCACGCTCGCGCAAACGCCAGCAGTGCATGAACAGAGCCTCAAAGCCAAAAGCATCCGCACCCAGGCCCATCCACAGAAGGTGCGAGTGAATGCGCGAAAGTTCATGCCAGATGACGCGAAGGAACTGGGCGCGCTTGGGCACCTCTACGTTCATCAGATCCTCCACCGTCTCGACATAGCCGAGCGAGTGACCGAAGCTGCAGATGCCGCAGATGCGCTCGGCCACGTAGATAAACTGGTGAATGTCGCGCTTCTCAACCAGCTTCTCAAGACCACGATGGATAAAGCCAATCTGCGGAATAACCTCGACGACGCGCTCGTCCTCAACAACCAAATCGAGATGGAGCGGCTCCGGCAGCACGGGATGCTGGGGGCCAAAGGGAATGACGGTAGCCTTCCCCATGTTACTCACCGCCTTTCTTGGCCGCGTCCCCTGCGGCCTGCTCATTGTTACCCTCGGGCTGACTCTCCGGAGCGCTCGTAGTTTCGGTATCGTCAGACGCGGGCTGCGCAGCCGACGCATCGGATTCAT
Organism: uncultured Slackia sp.; assembly: GCA_964438035.1. Lineage (GTDB taxonomy): Bacteria > Actinomycetota > Coriobacteriia > Coriobacteriales > Eggerthellaceae > Slackia. The sequence continues at coordinate 4,823 of CAYTIS010000079.1, read as the reverse complement.
CCTGGTCCTCGGCTGCCTTGTCCGCCGAAGCCGCCGCAGCCTTCTTCTTGGCCTCGGCTTCCTTAGCTTCCTTGGCCGCCTTGGCTTTGGTCTCCCGCGCCGCCTTAGCAGCTGCTGCCTTGGCCGCCTTCTCGCGCGCGGCCTTCTGCTCAGGTGAAATAACCGACATCGGCACATCCATCGATACCTGATAGAAGTTGCCCGCGAAATCAATCGCATTGCCCTCTACGTTTACGCCGAAGAGGTCATGGGCTTCGTTCTCAAAGGGAAAGGCCGAAAGAAAGTACCCAGTCACCGAAGGGACAGTTTGGGTCTCGCGGTCAAGGCTGCAGATCTTGTAGTTCTCCATAACCCACGAACAATCGTCGTGGCGACCCATAAAGCTGTACACCAAATCCACCCCGTCGTCAGTCATCGTGCACAGCATCTGAACAAACCGATAGCCGCCCTCGCGCTTGGCGCGCGTCACCTCCAGCAACTCATCCAGCTCGATGGTGGTAAACCTGCTCTCAAATGCCACCTTAGGCCCCCTTTTTCTTCCTCGCCGCCGCAAGCGCAGCCGACTTCTCCTCTAGGATGCCAATGCCTTCCACCACCGCATCGATAATCGCCTCAGGGCGCAAGGCGCAACCCGGAGCGTACACGTCCACCGGAATAGCCTTGTCAACGCCGCCAATCACGTTGTAGCAGTCGTGGAAGATGCCTCCTGAACAGGCGCACACCCCGCAGGCAACCACCACTTTGGGATCGACCATCTGATCGTAAATCTCTTTGACCACCGAAATGTTCTGGTCGTTGACCGAGCCGGTTACCAAAAAGATGTCAGCATGCTTGGGGTTGCCCGTATTGATGATGCCAAAGCGCTCCACGTCATAAAGCGGCGTCAGGGCCGCCAGCACCTCAATATCACAGCCATTGCAGCTCGAACCGTCATAATGAATCACCCAGGGGGACTTAGAAACACTGCTCATAGATAGCTCCTTCTCTTCACGCCTCGGACTTTATGCAACCAGATTCACCAGATACAAGACCAGGCCGCCCACGTTCACGACGCCTGCTATCAGAGCCACAAGCCACGCATACTTCAGGCATTGCTGCCACCTCACGCGCGCAAAATTGTTGTCAATCCAAATTTCAAAGAAGTAGATGGCCAGCGCGACCACAATTGCCAAGGGGATGGACAGCGGGTTGTCCCACACGAAGAACATGCCCACCCAGCCCAGGAACAAGACGGTCTCGCACCAGTGCATGATGTCTACCTTGGCCAGGGTTTGCCCGCTCATCTCGGTGGTCATGCCCTTGACCAGCTCCTGGTGCGCGTGATGGCTGTAGGACAGGTCAAAGGGAGACTTACGCAGCTTGATGGTGAGCACAAACAGCAGCGCCAAAAAAATCGGCAGGCACACCACCACCATCGGAAGAGACCCCAGGGTCACACCAGCCACATCAAAGGTGCCCAGTGTCAAGAACATACACACGGCCACCAACAGCACGGTAGGCTCATAGGCCATCACCTGAAGCGCTTCGCGATCAGCGCCCACCTCGGCATACACCGAGCGCGAAGAGTAGGCCGCCAAAATGAAGAACAGGGCCGCAAGCGTGACCAAAAAGACGCACAGCAAGAAGTTGCCACCTGCAAAAAACACGCCGCCGCCCACCATCACGAACACGAGCGCGCAGGTCACATAGGTACCTTCCACCGTGTTGACACTCACCTTGTCCTTGGCGATAAGCTTGCGCACATCATAGTAGGGCTGAAGCAGCGGCGGGCCGACACGACCCTGCATACGAGCGGTAATCTTGCGATCTAGACCATCAAGCAGACAGCCCAGCACCGGCCCTAAGATGACAAAGGCTAGGATGCCGATGAGGGTAAAAAGCCAGCTTTCGTTGAAGGAGCTTGGTATTGCATATATCGCGATGCTCAGGCCCGAACCCACGGGAGCTGCCACCACCGAGAAGACCAAACACACCACGATGATCACAGCCGTGATGATGGTAGCAGGCCTATCGAGCACCTTCTCGCCAAAGATGTTCTCCATATACCAGTTGCGCGAGGTGGCCTCACGCTTGGCACCCATCGAAGCACGGAACACACGATGGCTGGAATCCACCGTGATGCCCGACATGTAAGGTGCCACAATCTTAGTCTTGGACGTACCCAGCACCCCAAAGAGCACCACGATGATGAAGGCTACGATGATGGTCATGAGCATAAGGTTGTCCGCCCCAATGCTTGCACCACTCTGGCCGTACATCACATTGAGATAGGGTTCAACGAACACAATCGAAATCAGTGGGAAGAACACGCAGGCCACCACCACGAGAACCCCCATGAGAACGATCGCGCTCCACTCGCTGCGGTGCACGGTCAGCTCCTCGCTCTCACGCTGGGCCACAATCCCGGTCAGCTTGCCCAACCACTTACCCCAGAACAAGAAGGTGGCAGCACTACCAAAGGCCAAAAGAATTAACAAAACCACCTGGCCGGTGGTGGCAAAGGACACCAGGGTCGCCCACTTGGAGACGAGCATGCCAAAAGGAGCGACAAACATGCACATGATACCCAGCATCATAAAGCGGGCCAGACGCGGCATGCGCTCAAAGAGCTCGTCCATGTCCTCGATATTGCGGCTGCCAATATGATGCTCGGCCGTGCCCACGCACAAAAACAGAAGGCTTTTGGCCACCGCATGAAAAATCAGAAGGAAGATGCCCGCCCACACGGCCTCAGGCGTACCCACCGCAGCACAGGCGGAAATAAGACCCAGATTAGCGATGGTGGAGTAGGCAAGTACACGCTTTGCGTTGCCCTGCGAAAACGCCAAAAACGAACAGAGGGCGAAAGTAAGACCGCCCACCAGCACCACCATAACGCTGGCCACAGGCACCACAAGGAAGAGTGGCGCAAGCCGCAGCAGCAAAAACACACCCGCCTTGACCATGGTAGAAGAGTGGAGCAAGGCGCTTGTGGGCGTGGGGGCCACCATGGCACCCAAAAGCCAGGTGTGAAACGGCATCTGAGCCGCCTTGGTCATGCCAGCAAAGGCCAAGAGCACCACTGGCAGGGCAAAGACAGCCGAACCCTGCGAAGCAGCGCTTGTCCCCGCCACCAAAAACTCGCTGAACAGGAGGGGCAGGTCATTCATAGCCGCGTACACGATGGCCACCTGGAAGGCAATGCCACCAAGCATGTTCATCACGATCTGCCTGAAGGCGTTAGTCATGGCCTCGTCGGTCTTGGTATAACCAATGAGAAGGAAGGAGCACAGCGTGGTCACTTCCCACGCAGTGTACATCCATACCAAGTTGTCGGCCAGCACAATATTGAACATGGCCGAGAGGAAGGCGAACATGAGGGCAAAAAACCAGGGACGGCGATCAGCCTGGTCAGGATGGTGCGCCTGAAAATCCTTCATATAGCCCAGGGCGTACACGCAAATCCCCGAGCCGACCACACCGATGATAAGAATCATAATCACGCTCAGCTGGTCAATGCGCATCGAGGTCTCAAGGCTGGAACCGTGCTGGATGGCCAGCTCGAACCAGAAGGCAAGCGCTATCTGGATGAGCGCAAGCACCAGAGGAAGCGGACGACGATACTTGACCGCGTAGCATGCCACGAAAATGCCCACGACAAGCTCGATAGCCACCGCAATGATGCTTAGACTCTCGCTCCATTCGGCAGGTAACTCAACGATGCTCACCCCTGCATTGAGGTAAAGTGCAGCAAAGGCTACCGAAACGGCCCCAATCGCGATTGCAAACCCCCCAACGATTGCATCGCGCATGCGGTCGCCGCGCGCCACGAGCACAAGCAAGGCAGCGAGGCACGGCATTAAGGACAGTGCTACGATCATCTCCATTCTGTTTCTCCTTTGGCTTGACAGAGGAAGACAAAAGGACGACAAGCGGACACTCGCCGCCCCACTTACCAAAGTAAAACGATGACCAGTAAAACAAACACGAATGCTTTGACAGGATGTGCAGGGATAATCCGCACGGGCCGTTCGGTGAATGGTAACAGAAAAGAGCCAAAAGCCTGCCCTAAAGCACCAGCGACCGTAACCTACCTCATAGGAGAATAGTCTGAAGAAGCCTAAAACGAAAACTCTGCCCTGCTTGTGCCTCAAGTGCCCCTCTCGAGGCATAAGCGAGGCTCTTCCCCGAATCCAAAGCAGAGCCTAAAGAAGGCCGTCTTACTATTCAGAGGAAATACGCTTTACGTAGACCGTGAGCTGAGACACGTTGAAAAGTGCCCTGTCGCTTGTGCGAAATTGTTCCACCTTCCACACCTGCACGCGCCCGCCTTGGCGAACCGGCGTGGCCACCGTCCTGATGGTGTCACCCACCTCAACAGGCAGAAGATGGGTGGAGGTCAGATCTAACCCCACCGGCGCGCACACCTCAGCATCCGTGAATGCCCGCGCCCCTCGGCTGGCCGCCTCTTCAGCAAGCATCGCAGACACCCCGCCATGCAAAATACCATCGGCCTGAAGAATCGACCGAGTCACAGGAGTTTCCAGGACATACCCCTCTTCGGTCATGCCCACCCGTTTCATACCTATAAAGTCAAGCATATGCATGCGAAGCGCTCCTTCATCAGGGCCTAGCCCTGTAGCTCGTATTTCACATCAGTAATGGAAGTCCCATCGGCGCAGCCAGGGAAGATTATCACAGTACACCCAACACCCCAAGCCCCCCAAACACAAGCGTCACGCTTTAGGCGGACTTTCCAATCCGGCTAATGCGCGCCTGCAAGGTCTCGCACACAAGCCTTCCTCCAACACCAAAAAAGCCTCCCGGGTGGGAGGCCTTCTTTG
>CAYTIS010000078.1:0-5931 GCA_964438035.1 uncultured Slackia sp. | reverse complement strand
ACCGATGCGTTATCATGCCCTGAGAGACGCTCTGGTCGGAAGGACTTCCTATGCCGGCATTCCTCATCGTAAGACTGTATCGCATCGTACCTTTGCTGGCGATTCTTGCCGTCATTGCCATCCTCATTTATCTGGTGGTATCGTGGCGCCACACCCCAGCCAAAGCCAAAGAGATCCTCATCAGGTGTTTCATCGTGCTCAACACCGCGCTGTCGGCCTTTTTTGCCCTGGCCACCCTCTATGCTTGGCTTGAGAACAATAGCTTTGTGATGGACTTTTTCATCACCCTGTTGGGCACCACGGTGGTAATGCTGGGCATCACCTATCTGTGCCGCTGGAAGTTTTTGAAGAACAATCCGCATTATCGCTGGAGGCCTACAGGTCGTGCCACCAAAGGTCCCCGCAAGAAGGGGCGGTAGGCGAAAGGCGAAGCGCTGGCGCACTGCCTTGGGCTGCTGCGGAAGCGGTATGATAGGGCGGTTTGCTGCGGCAGTCCCTGACCTGGCCTGTTGTCGTGCGTCAGTTGAAGGACGCTCAGCGCAGCGCCGGCACGTGAAGCGCTCGCCCGCACTCCGCTCGCCGGGCATCTGCAAACCATCTAACTAAGCGCCTCGCAGGGTCGGGGCGCTTTCGTTGAAAGGAACATGTATGGGCATCGAGGGAATGCGGTCGTGTACGTCGGTGGTGGTGGGACGCGCCGCCACGCGCTGCGGGTCGGTCATCATCGCGCGCAACGAGGATAACACCACGCCCAACCTGGCTAAAAACTTCTGTGTGGTGCCAGCTGGTGCTCGCGATGGCTCTGTGCTGAAGTCGCCGGAGACGGGCCTGGTTCTCACACTGCCCCAGGGTGGCCTGCGCTACACCGCCATGCCTGATGCAGATACCTCCGAAGGCCTCTACGAGGAGGCCGGGGTGAACTCCGCGCACGTAGCCATGTCGGCCACCGAAAGCGCCAGCGCCAACGATACGGTGCTTGCCTTTGATCCCTTTGTCGAAGGAGGTCTGGCCGAAGATGCCATGCTCACCGTCGTGCTGCCCTATGTGAGCACGGCCCGCCAGGGCGTTGAGCGCCTGGGCGAGATTGTGGCTGCGTGCGGGGCGGCTGAGGCTAACGGAGTGCTTTTTGCCGATGTGTTTGAGGCCTGGTATATGGAGATTGCCACGGGCCACCATTGGGTGGCCCAGCGCATTCCCGATGATGCCTACGCGGTGATCGCCAATCAGCTGTCCATTCAGGAGGTTGATTTTGACAGCCCCGATTTTATGGCCTCACCGGGTATTCGCGCCTTTGTGGAGGCTCACCATCTGAACCCGCATCCCGGACGGTTCAACTTCCGTGCGATTTTCGGCACCGCCACTGACCGGGACCTTCACTACAACACGCCCCGCGTATGGTATGGCCAGCGGCTGTGTACGCCCTCGGCTGTGCAGGAGCCAGAGAGCTTTGACCTGCCCTTTATCCGCCGGCCCGACTTCAAGTTGGGTGTTGAGGATGTGGCCCGCGTGCTTTCGAGTCACTACGACCTCACGGAGTTCGACCCCGTAGGAATCAGGGGTACCGCCGCCACTCGTACGCGCTATCGCCCCATCGCGTTGGCCTGCACCCAAGAGTCCCACATCATTCAGATGCCGCCGGTTGCGCACGGTGTGGCTGCGTGTGCTGCGGAGGTGGACAGCAAAGGCGCTGGGGCGGATGGTAAGACGACGAGAGGAGAAGGTGAATCGTGGGGCGGATCCGTCGTATGTGCAGGTGCCGAAGCGGATACTGAGGCGGCAGCAGGGGAGCCTGCTCCTGTTGGAAGCGTATCTTCTGTTGGCAGCACATCCGGCGTGCCTGCCGCAGGCTTCACCAGCTCGCCTGTGTGCTGGTTGGCCGTGGGCACGCCGGGGGTTTCGCCCTACCTGCCGCTGTTTACCGATGTTGAGCGCTGGCCAGCTGCGCTTGACGGAGCTGGTTGGACGCAGCCCTCTGTGGAAAACGCCTACTGGGTCTATCGGGGGCTTCAGGCTCTTTCGACCGCGCGCTACGGCCTTACCGAAAAACTCGCGCAAGCCTTCGCTTCCAAACAGCAGCAAATCATGGTTCAGCATTGGGAGAAGACTCGCCGCGCCGAACAAGAGGCAACGAGTCCTGCCGAGCGAGAGGCGCTGTTGACCCAGGCCAACGAGGAGCTGGTAGCGAAGGCCCTAGCCGAGGCGCGCACCCAGATGGGTACGCTCATGAAGGCCCTTGCAGAATCCTCCCCGCTTTCCTACACCATGGATGCAAGTTTGTAGACTGCGGATGCGCTACTTTCCCGTCCTTTGTGAGGCGCGACCCAGCTCCTCCACATCCACCGAGATGGTATGGCTGATGGGCGTCCAGCGCGCCTTCTTTACCAAGGCCACGAGGGCGATCGGAATATAGGTGAGCATGAAAAAGGGAAAGGTGAAGATATAGGCGATTTTTTTGCCCGTGGTGGAGTGGATGTTATCCCATTCGGTGAAGGTGGTGAGCACGCCAAACACAAACATGAACAGGCCATAGTTGAGCATGCAGAAAACCAGTGAGGAAATTGAGCTGGTGATGGCTGCCCCGGCCGACATATATCCCGTGGCGGAAAGCATCGCGATGGTGCCGTTGAAGCCTACGGAGATGAGGGTGAGCAGCATCGCGGGGGAGACGGTCATAAGCAGGTCATAGCAGGCAAACTTGGCACCTTTGGGATTGACGAAAATGCCCTTGGCCAGGCGCGCGGCGTAGTGCCAAAACACCTGATAAAAGCCCTTTGCCCACCGAAAGCGCTGGTTCCAAGAATCCCTGAAGGTGGTGGGCTGCTCGTCGTAGAGTATGGCGGTGGGGCAGTAGGAGATTCTGCCGCCGTCGATGATGGTCTGAGCTGAAAACTCGATGTCTTCGGTGAGCAGGTGCCATTTCCATCCGCCGTGTTGCGCCAGTACCTTGGCGCTGATAAAAAAGCCGGTGCCTGAGATTACGCAGCTGGTGTTGAGGGTTAGGCGCGCCTGGCTGAGGTACTTGGCCTCGCGCAAAAACCACACGGCGTAGCCGGCTGAAATCCAGTTGCTGCCGTAGTTTTTGGAGTTGCGGTAGCTGGTGGAGGCGATGGCACCCCCGTCAAAGACCTTGTTCATCTCACGGAAATAGTTCATGTCCAGCACGTTGTCGGCATCGAAGAAAAAGTAGGCTTCGTAGCCGTTGTTGGGATAGCGCTCTTGGATGGAGCGGTAGCCAAAATCCAGCGCGTATCCCTTGCCGATGAGGGTCTTGTGGTAGCGCACAAACACCTCGGTAGCTCCAGCGGCGCGTGCCACCTCGGCCGTGTTATCGGTACAGTTGTCAGCTACGACAAAGATGTCGATGAGTTCTTGGGGATAGTTTTGCAGGCGGATGCTTTGCACCAAATCGCCGATGACCTGGTTTTCGTTGCGGGCCGAGATAAGCACGGCGTAGCGGTGGTTGGCCCGGGCCTCCTGCTTGGGCGGCTTGTGCGTGAGAACCACGAGGACAAAGAAAAACTGGTAGCAATAGCACACACTGAAGGCCACGACAACGCCGACATTGAAGATATCGATGAAGGTGAGCTGCGAAAAGAGCTGGTCGAACATCTCATCCCCTTCGATGGCATACGCAGCTGTATGCGGACAGAAACGCACCCAGTATAGGAAGCAGGGAGGCAGGGCCTGAGCGCAGTCGCCTGAACCGATATAAAAAGCAGACATCCCCCACAGCGTATCTGCTACACTCGGGCAATTACCAGGCTTGAGCAGATGCATCCTGCCTGTTCAAGAGCGCCGCATGCATCCTCCATAGTAGAGCCGGTGGTGAGTACGTCGTCGATAATGATCGTCCGATGCACCCGTAGTGGTAGCACCGGCGCAAAACGGCCCTCCATATTGCTCATACGCCCGGCTCGCCCCAAAACGCGCTGGTCTTGGGCGCGTGGCTCATGTAAAAGCCGCAGGCAGGGAAGTTCCCAGATCGCCGCCAGTTTTTGGGCAATCAGTTCCATATGATCAAAACCGCGTCTGCGCCGCGCCGCCTTGGAGGCCGTCACATAGGTTACGCACTGCGCCTCCGCATGCCAGGTAGGTGGCGCAATGTGGGCCATGATCTGGGCGAAAGTGGCCGCAAGACGCTGCTCGCCCTTATCCTTGTAGGTTTTGATGAGCGTGGCCGTCTCCTGGGTGTAGCGCAGGCAGCCCAGGCAGGGCCGCGCCCTGGGCTCCTCTTCGCCTTTTTGGGCTGCCAAGAGACTTTGGGCTGCGCAGTGGTCGCACTGGATTCGTCCCCAGGGTGCCCCACAGCGCGGACAGCTTTGCCAGTAGTCCATATAGTGAAGCGCGCGGGCGCAGCGCGAGCAGAGGACCTGACCAGGCCTGTCGCATAGGGCGCAGCGCGTGGGCCAGAGCGTTTCGATGGCCGCTTCCACAAGAATACGTCCGTCCACAGCTGCTCCCCTGCCGCTCTTTCCCCCTTGTGCATCATCATCCATGCTAGTCCGCACATCTAGTCAAAGCCTTGCCGAAACCTTGCAGCTCGCTCAAACGTGTCGTGCGGCGTCGTGCGGCGTGTGGCGTCGTGCGGCCGAGCTCGTGCGGCTGAGCTCGCCTCGTACGCCTGCGGCGGTATCGTGTGCGTTTGTGAGGCTGTGAGCAGCAAATCTGCTACACTGTGCCCGAACTTCTTTCGGGTCTGTAGTTGCGGAGGCTGGTCAGGCCACCTCCTAGTCCATGGCAGATGCGGTCGAAAGGACCCACGTAAGCGCGAGGGCACTTGTCCCAAGCGGGCAAGGGTGGGCGCGCGAGCATGGCGTATCCTAGAAGTAAGACGCACCCTCCGGCGGTTTGAGTGCGGCACAGTGTCGCACCGGGGGAGAGGGCCGCGCGGGCGACCGCAAAACCCCAGTGCGCGGGTGTGGGGGCAAAGACTAGGTCAGCCGGAAGAGACGTTGTGATCACACGGGAAGAAGGAGCATAGCCATGAAGCACCGCGCTTCTTTCCTGGGCGTCCTGGTTTGTACGCTAGGATTGGTACTGGGATTGGCGGGCTGTTCCGGCGAGGTGGAGGAATACACTCCCGAGCTGGGAACCGCCACGGTGTCTTCGCCTACCATCGGCGAGGACGGAACGCTGCGCGTTGGGATTGCGGGGGAGGAAAGCGCTCCTTTCACCATGACATCCAACGGCGAGGTGACTGGGCTTGATGTGGATATCGCCGCCGCTTTGGCCGACCAGATGGGTCTTGCCCTTGAGTTGGTCAACGTGGAATCTGAAGGGGAAACCGCCCTGGCAAATGGTGAGGTGGACATCCTCATGAGCATGGTGTCGGACAGCACCTCCTCATCAGTGTGGGTTTCTGATCCTTATATTGAAACAGCGATCGCTTTGTTTGCCCATGCGGATGTGACTGAAGTTCCCACGCGTGACAGCTCGCCTATTATCGCGGCGCAGGGTTCGTCTACCAGTGCGTGGGCCGTGACCACTATCTTTGGTGATGACTCTCTTCTTTCTGCCAGTGATTTGATGTCGGCCTTCTCCTCGGCTGAAACTGCCGAGGCCGTCTACGTGGCGGCTGATGCCGTCATCGGCACCTACGCGGCCCTGTACCAGAATGTGGACATGGCCCCCATCGCTCTGCTTGAGGAGGTGGGCGGCTACTGTATTGGCGTGACAGCCGACAATACCGACCTGCAGGAGGCGGTGACCACAGCGCTTACCACCCTGGTGGATGGCGGTATTACCGACATAATTAGCACCAAGTGGCTGGGTACGGCGCTCGATTTGGCATCGTTGCCCCAGGTGGACAGCTCCTCTTCCACCACGAGCGAGGCCTTGGAATCCTCAGATGACACGGAGGATTCTGAGGCTGGGTCCAATGCGGTGATTCCCTCGAGCTAGGATACGTCGGGTTTGAGGGCGTGAGGCTTT
>CAYTIS010000077.1:0-5996 GCA_964438035.1 uncultured Slackia sp. | reverse complement strand
CCGAGATGAACACCTTGCCCTGCGTAGGCAGCTCATAGCTGATGGCCAGCTGGGTCTTGGCATAGGCCTCCGGATAGGTGGGCGCAATCCCCATCACCTCACCCGTGGACTTCATCTCAGGCCCCAGCACCACATTGGCCCCCGGGAAACGACCCCAGGGCATCACAGCTTCCTTCACGCAGAAATAGTCCATCTCACGATCGTCATCAGGCAAGCCCAGACTCTCAATCGAGCGCCCGCTCATCACCAGAGCCGCGCACTTGGCCAGAGGCACTCCCGTAGCCTTGGAGACAAAGGGCACCGTACGACTGGCACGCGGGTTGGCCTCAATCACATAGACGGTCTCACCCTTGATGGCATACTGGACGTTAATCAACCCGTGCACACCCAGGCGCAGGGCCAGCCGCCGCGTAGTCTCGCGCAGCTGCGCCACAAGCGTTTGGGAAAAAGAAAACGGCGGAATACAGGTGGCCGAGTCACCGGAGTGAATCCCCGCCTCCTCAATATGCTCCAAAATGCCACCCACGTACACCTGTTCGCCATCACACAAGGCATCCACGTCGCACTCGATGGCACCTTCCAAAAAGCTGTCCAGATACACCGGATGGTCAGGCGTAATCCGAGCCGCCTCAGCCATGTACTCCTTAAGCGAGGCCTGGTCATAGGCAATCACCATGCCCCGGCCACCCAGCACATAGCTGGGGCGCACCAACAGCGGAAAGCCAATCCGATTGGCCACGCTGCAGGCCTGCTCAAAACTCTCGGCAGTAGCTGAAGAGGGGTAGGTTATCTCAAGCTCGTCGAGCACGGCCGAAAAGCGCTCGCGATCTTCGGCCAGGTCAATCGCCTCGGTGCCCGTGCCCATGAGCGTCACCCCGGATTCCCGCAGGGCCCGGGCAAGTTTGAGCGGCGTTTGCCCACCCAGGGTCACCACCACGCCCTCGGGCCGCTCCACATCCACAATATCCATCACATCCTCGTAGGTGAGCGGCTCAAAGTACAGCCGATCGGAGGTGTCGTAGTCAGTGGACACGGTCTCGGGGTTACAGTTGACCATGATGGTCTCATAACCCGCCTCGGCAAGCGCGTAGGAAGCGTGCACGCAGCAGTAGTCAAACTCAATTCCCTGGCCAATGCGATTGGGGCCAGCCCCTAAAATCATGGCCTTGGGACGGCTGGCGGCAGGGATCTCGTCGGGGGCCACGCGCAGAGCACCCTCACCAGCAGCGCGATAGGGTTCCTCGTAGGTTTTGTAATGATACTCGGTCATGCCCTGAAACTCCGCCGCGCAGGTATCCACCGTCTTGAAGGTGGGCAGCACCCCCAGGCCCTTACGGTAGGCCCGCACCACACGCTCCTCGCTGCCGGTCAGATGCGCAATCTGCGCATCGGAAAGGCCATACTGCTTGGCCAGGCGCATGGCGAAGGCGTCCAAATCCTCCAGCCGCCGCCCCGCAAGCACCCGCTCCACAGCCACCACGTCAAAGATGCGCGCAAGAAACCACGGGTCGATCTTGCACGCCCGATGCACCTCATCCACGCTCCATCCGCGCCTGAATGCCTCGGCCACCGCAAAGATCCGCTCCTCGGTGGGCCGGGCCACGCAGCGGGCGAACTCCTCTTCGTCCATCGCATCGAATTCCTCGGTGCCATCGGCCCCCAAACCTACACGCCCGTTTTCCAAGGAACGCATGGCCTTACCGAAGGCCTCCTCAAAGCTGCGCCCAATGCTCATCACCTCACCCACCGCCTTCATGCGGGTGGAAAGGGTGGTGTCAGTTCCCTTGAACTTCTCGAAGGCAAAGCGCGGCACCTTGACCACGCAATAGTCAATCGAGGGCTCAAAGCAAGCCGGGGTCACGCGCGTGATGTCGTTCACAATCTCGTCAAGCGTGTAGCCCACGGCCAGACGTGCCGCCGCCTTCGCGATAGGAAAGCCCGTGGCTTTGGAGGCCAAAGCCGATGAGCGGCTCACGCGCGGATTCATTTCGATGACGATGAGGCGACCGTTTTCGGGATTGAGCGCAAACTGCACGTTGGAGCCGCCCGTCTCCACCCCAATCTTCTCCAAAATCGCAAGCGAGGCTACGCGCATACGCTGGTACTCCACGTCAGAGAGGGTCTGAGCGGGTGCCACCGTGATGGAGTCGCCCGTGTGCACACCCATGGGGTCGAGGTTTTCGATGGAGCACACGATGATGCCGTTACCGGCCCGATCGCGCATGACCTCCATCTCGTATTCCTTCCAGCCCACGATGCTTTCTTCCACAAGCACCTCGCCGACCGGGGAGAGCTCTAGGCCCTGCGACACAATCTCACGCAGCTGCTCCTCGTCGTAGGCGATGCCACCACCGGCCCCGCCCAGGGTGTAACTGGGGCGCAGCACACAGGGATAGCCCACCTCACGAGCCAGATCAACCGCGCCTTCCACCGAATAGGCATAACCACTTCGGGCGCATTCCAGACCAATGTGAGCCATGGCCTCGGCAAAAAGCTTGCGATCTTCACCACGCTCAATGGCCGCCAAATCACAGCCAATCATCTCCACCCCATAGGCGTCCAGTACGCCGGACTTGGCCAGCTCCACGGCCGTGTTCAAGCCCGTCTGCCCGCCCAGAGTGGGAAGCAGCGCATCAGGGCGCTCCTTGGCAATGACGCGCTCCACAAACTCGGGGGTGATGGGCTCTACATAGGTGCGCTCGGCCAGCTGCGGGTCGGTCATGATGGTGGCGGGGTTGGAGTTGACCAGCACCACCTCATAGCCATCCTCTTTGAGAACCTTACAGGCCTGGGCGCCAGAATAGTCAAACTCACAGGCCTGACCGATAACGATTGGCCCGCTTCCGATAACCAGGATGCGCTTGATGTCGGTACGCTTAGGCATGGCAGGCCTCCTTTGTGGCCGACCCAAACACCCACCCGGCCAGGCGGTCTTGGGAGATGTCGATATCCAGATAGTTTTCCTCGCCATCCATAAGGCGCATGAAGGCGGTGAACAGGTAGTGAGCGTCGGTGGGCCCGGGGCTGGCCTCGGGATGGTACTGCACGCTAAAGGCGCGAGCATCCAGCAGCTGAATGCCCTCACAGGTGCCGTCGTTGAGATTGACGTGAGTGAGGCGAATCCTTCCAAAGCGCTCGTTTTCCACCACCGGCGCTATGCCTTGGCTGCTCCAGAAGCGCAGGTCGCCGTCGGCAGGATGGGCGGCCACCTTTCCCGACAGCTCAGGGATGAGCGATCCAAGGCTGGGAAACACCAGGCCAAAGCCATGATTTTGCGAGGTTATCTCCACCCGGCCGCTCACCAGATTCATAACAGGCTGGTTGCCGCCCCGATGACCAAACTTGAGCTTTTCCATCTGTCCGGCGCAGGCCAGGCTCACCATCTGATGGCCCAGGCAGATACCAAACAGCGGCACCTTACCGAGCAGCCGCTTCACCTGGGCATAGGTGGCACGCACCGCATCGGGATCGCCAGGGCCGTTGGACAAAAACACGCCGTCGGGGTTCAAGGCCAGCACCTCATCAGCCGGGGTGTCCCATGGCACCACGGTGAGTTCACAGCCCGCACTCACCAGCCCATCAAGAATGGCACGCTTGATGCCGCAGTCATACACCACCACTGCACGCGCGCGAGGCGCCGGCAAAGCCACGGCAAAGGCACGGCTTTCCATCGAGGGGCCGTATTCGTATGAATAGGGTGCCGCGCAGCTCACCGTTGGCACCAGGTTGGCCCCCACCAGCTCAGGCGCAGCCTCAAGCTTGGCAGCCAGGGAATCCAAATCCGTATCGATGGTGGAAAGGATACCCTTTTGCGCACCGAAGTCACGCAGATGGCGCACTAAAGCGCGCGTATCAATACCCTCGATGGCAACGATGCCGCGCTCCTTGAGATAGGCCGGCAGCGAAAGCTCAGAGCGCCAGTTGGAAGGCGTGTCACACATATCGTGTATTACCAGTCCGCGCAGGGCAGGACGTACCCGCCCCTCATGAGTCTGGGGATAGCCAGGAGCTGTTTGGGTATCCGCCAGGTTGACGCCGTAGTTGCCAATCTGCGGGTAGGTCATGGTCACAATCTGACCGGCGTAGGAGGGATCGGTAATCACCTCAAAATAGCCTTCGAGCGAGGTGTTAAAGCAGACCTCGCCGCAGGCCTCGCCCGCAGCCCCGCAGGAACGGCCCAAAAAAGCCGTGCCATCCGCGAGCAATAAAACGGCCGCGCTTCGAGCCTCTTTGCTCGTGGCGGCCATCATCTCCTGAGCCAATGAGGGTTGTTCGCACAAAGCGAACAGGCGCTGAGCGCTGCTGCTGGGTCCGTTAGGTGAGTTCATGCGCGTGTCTCCTTTTCGGTCTCTCGGTACCGGCTTAAAGGTGTTGCGCTATCCCACATCCTCGCGATGCACCCGACAAGAGCAAATCCTACAAGGGCGACGTACGAGGAGCGGGATAAGGCCGTTTTTGAGCGCGGGACTTTGGGCTGCCGCACTGTCGCAGGCAGTATACGGCTCTTGCAGGCCCTTGGGATAGGGAAACGCCGATTAATCCATTCCGCCTGCCCTAAGCCCTATGCCCTATCGCCTGCGCCCTTAAGCCTCATCTTCGCAGGTCAGGGCGTCTTCTTTGGCTTCGGACGCAAATGCTTTCGGCACAGGGTGGATTCGGACGAAAGCAATTAATCATCGTTTCCCTAAGCAGGCCCACCCTTGCGCATAAATGCGCGCGGTACGCAAGGGCGGCGAAGCGTGCAAGCAAGACCTCGCGCGCTCTACCAAAGCTGTGGGCCGTAGGTGAGAACGGCCAGCCCGGCCACGCCCACCACAATGCACCAGGCCATGGACTTCGTCTTCACGGCCACCACTACCACCACGAATGCGGCAAGAAGCGGCGCGAGCCACGACCAGGCATCGGCACCTCCAATCGCATCCGGATCAAAAAGATCGTTGGCCACAAGCGCGGCAAAGGCAGCAGGCGGAATGAAGTTTAGGGCGCGCACGGCAGTTTCAGGCAGCTGTCGACCCTTGAGAACGAACATGGGCACAACGCGACAGGCAAGCATGCTTAGCACCACGCAGACAAGCACGATTAGAAAATCAGTGACGGACATATCAACCACCAACCTTGATGGAAGTGTCGCCGCCCTCCCCCGTCTTGAGGCTATAAACCAGGGCGCAGCCCACACCCACGAGCGCGCCGACGAGGATCGCCGGCCCAGAAAGGCCCACCACCTTGCACACCACCACGCCAAGCATGGAACCCACCACAGCCACCAGGTTGCTGCTCGAGGGCTTTTGCATGCACAGCAGGCAGATAAACAGCGAGGTCATGGCAAAGGAAGCAAGGGCTGTGGGAAGCGAAACCGCCGAGGCGATAAGCGCCCCCACCACGTTGGATGCCACCCAGGCGCTTTGAGACATGAGGTTGACCAAAAGAGCCGCCTTGACCGTCCATCCCCCGTTGATGAAGCGCGCCAGGTTGACGCCGAAACTCTCGTCGGTGACGGTGGCCGCGAAGATGAACGACAAACGCCTGCTCGTGCGCCCACAGAATTGCGAGAGGGAGGCCGCATAGAGCATCTGGCGCAGATTGACCAGCGACACGCTCAGGATGATGGCCGAAAGCGGGTTGCCCGCAAGATACATATTGGGAACCATATACTGGCCCGCACCAGAGTACAGCAGAATGCTCATGACTCCCGTCATCCACCATTCCATCCCCACCGCCGCGCACAAGATGCCGCACGGCAAGCCCAGCACCACATACCCTGCCATAATGGGCAGGGCCAAGGAGAAGGAATCACGCACAGAGGGTTGGGTGGCAGACGAAGAGGAGCTGAGGTCGGCCGAATTGTTATGCTTTGCATCAGTCTCAATCATGGCAGCGATTATACGGCACGCACACCAATGCCGCCCCTGAAAACCGACCGCATCAGCAAGGGGCATCAGCAAGAGCCACACCCCGCGCCCCATAGCCGCACTCGCTCAGTCGCAACGAAAGGCGTG
>CAYTIS010000076.1:0-6001 GCA_964438035.1 uncultured Slackia sp. | reverse complement strand
CTTGACCGAAGGACGTACCTTCATGTTCGTCTCCTTTGAATGTGCGGCTTCCCTTGTGGCGACGGTCGAGCCAGGAGGGTTACCAGGTTTTTCTTTTGCTCTATTCGACACGCCCAGCCGCAGGCGATGGTTGTCGATTATGGGCACATGCCCGCAAAGACGGGATGACCCGCCTTAAGACGCAACAAAGCGCCCCTTGTCCAAGCCCGCAGCCTGGACGAAGAAGCGCTACTTGAAGCGATACGTGATGCGTCCGCGCGACAAATCGTACACGGACAGCTCAACGGTCACTTTATCGCCCGGCAGAATCTTGATGTAGTGCATGCGCATCTTGCCGGAGATATGAGCCAAGATCTTATGGCCGTTTTCAAGTTCGACCCGAAACATTGCGTTAGGCAGAGCCTCAAGGACGGTGCCCTCAAGCTCGATAACGTCTTCTTTCGCCAAGAAACTTCTCTTTTCCCTATCCTGATAAAGCGGCAGCGGAGGATTATACCCAACCTTTATAACGGCACACAAAAACAATCGTGGAATCCACGACTGCATCACAAAGCTGGGCGCATCCGCGCTTTTCCGGGCATTGTACCCAATCGCAGCTGACTCTCCCGCTTCCATCCGCCCGTATTCGCAATTCCTCTACCCTTTCGGGAGCGATGCCCAAGACAGGAAGGTGGCTCGATTTAGGGTATGCATAAGAGGGACGCATGCATGCGGGGCATAAGGAAGCTGCTCTCATCGGAAAGACTGCCCTTTCGCGATACGGTCAAGCTTATCCTCCCCCATGCTACAATGCCTGTGTTTCGTCTCGGGATGGCGAAATGACCGCCCTGTTCAGCCATGATGGCTCAGGGATTGCCGGACCCACTGCCGCGCGCCACCCCGCTGCGGCCTACATGAGGAGGTAGTCATGTCCCAGTACAAGCGCATCTTTGCCGCACTGGATGGCAACCAGACCCAGACTCTGGTGGCAAAGCGTGCCATAGAGCTTGCGGCCAAGGAACAGGCCGAATTGATGTTCGGCCATGTGGTTGACTCGGTTCCCTATGAGGCAGCCGGCACCGACTTTGCGGCGCTTACCGCCGAGACCCAAAAAAAGTTGGAGACTAATATCGCCGATGTGCTCGCAGACGCGCGCGCCAACCCCGATATCCCCCGGGTGAGCGTGGTGGTGAAGGCCGGGCGCATCACCGACACCCTCGCCGAGCAAATTATCGACCCCTTCGATCCTGATCTGGTCATCTGTGGCGAGAGGGGACTTTCCAACATCAAGTACGTCTTTATGGGTAGCGTGTCCACCTTCCTCATTCGTCAGCTGCGCTGTGACGTCTTGGTGGTGAAGCAGGACTAGTCTCAAACGCTGCGAGCAAGCCAACCGACCATAACGGAAGACAGGGTCCAAGATAAGGGCGTTCTCAAACGCTCAGAACAGCATCAAGCAAGCGTGTAATTAATGCGCTTCTGCTCTTTTGTGATTCCTCACAAGGTCAGAATAGTTCTTTCTGCTACACTTCCAGTGTTTGCCGAAAAAGCAGTATAAGGAGCGATTGATTACTGTCAGCGTAGACAGATTGGCATTACGGAAGTTTTTACCTTTCGCACGACAAGCACTACACCACAAGGAGGGGCTCCATGATTGCCGAACACGACGTTAACGACCTGCTTCGCGCATCCCTGTACTTCCACGAGTTGTTCAAGAAGACGGTGCTGGCCAACGCACCCAGCGATTTGGTTACCAAAACCCAAATGGATCTGCTGATGACCCTCTATACGGACGGCCCCATGAACATGACGCAGCTCAGCGAGCATGTGGGTATAGCGCCAGAGCAGGCCACCCGGGCAATCACCTCACTTCGCGACAAGGGCCTGGTACACAAGGAGCGGAGTGAGACCAATCGACGCATGGTGATTGTCACCCTCTCCGAGCAAGGTGTTGTGCTGCTGGATGATTACACGCACACCATCAAGATGCACCTAGAGGCCGCCTTCCAGAATCTGGATACCGAAGAGGTGTCCAAACTTGCCAGCATCGCACGCGATGCAACCAAGATTCTGGAGAAGACGGGCTTTCGCCAGGCAATGTAAGACAGCCCTTTCTGTTCGTCCTCACAACAAGGCCCGCCGAGGTGGCGGGCCTTGTTTTTGTGTGTCCTTGTTTCTGGCTTGCCTTATTTCCGTATCTTTTGGGATTCCCACACCTACGCGAGGAGAGTGGCGAGAGCCTCAACAAGAACAGCCCCGCGCGCATCGCGAGAGATTGCCTCAATACTGCGCAGCCCTTGAGCATCAGTACGCACCTCAACGATCAGGCAAGCAGCCTCCAAAGCCTCCTCGAACTTGTCACCCCACTCCACCAGACTCACGCCGTCACCTTCCACAATGCCCCAAAAGTCGATGTCATCAAGCTGGGAGACATCCTCCAACCGATAGAGATCGAAGTGATACAGCGGCAGCCGCCCGCCTTGGTGCTCGCACACCAAGGTAAAGGTGGGACTAGTGGGCACCTCGGGCGTGCCCAATCCTGAGGCAAAGCCCTGGACGAAACGGGTCTTGCCCGCACCCAAATCGCCCGCCAGCACAATCACGTCGCCTGCCTGGACGGTCTGGGCTAGGGCAGAGGCAATGCGCCGCGTGTCCTCTTCGCTTGTGCTGGTAATGCGCACGGCATCCATGGATGCCCCCTCTCCTGCTTGTTCCCTTGCACGATCTCCCCATCAGGCCCCTACGCAGACGCGCCCGCGAGGGGCTCTGTCATTGACGAATTCGCTCGCACATGACAGTGGCCTCGCGGGCGCGCAATTGCATCTCAAACACGGCTGATGGGCCGCACAGTCCCTGTCTTACAGGGAGAAATCCTCCTCGCCATTGAAGACCTTGAGAGCATCGTCCACCTCGTAGTCGGCCAGGGTGATAGCGCTGATTGCCTTAGTCAAGCGCACCGCCTCATCCAAAGAGCGCTGGTGAATATTGCGGCCCGTAGCGTTACCACAGGCCCCACCGACATGAATCTGGTCATGTAACTGGGTGAGGAAGGTCTTGGCATCCACCGTGGAGCCCCCCGCACATACCAGGCCCGTACGACCTGCCGCCGTGGAGGCAACCCGGAGGTTTTGAGCGGAGGTAGCATCGTCGGAGGGCTTGGGCGGATTCACCTTCACAAAGTCAGCGCCCAGACACAGAGCAACTCCGGCAGCACCCGCAATCAACTCGGGGGCCTTCTCGTCGGCAATCGCTGCGCCACGCGGATAAATCCACAGCACCACGAGCAGTCCGGCATCGTGAGCTTCGGCGATAAGCTGGCCGGCCTCGGACAGCATGGCGGATTCGTACTCGCTACCCAGATAGATGGTGTAGCCCAGACCCACCACGTTCACGCCATTGGCGCGCATGGCCAGCACGGCCTCAAGGTCGTGCATCTGAGGGCTGTAGGGATCGCTTTGGGAGGTCTTGACCAGATTGGTCTTGGAGTTCATCTTGACCAGGTAGTTGATCTGCGGATAGTCGGCCGCATAGCGCGCAATCAGACCGCGCTGACCAGCCAGCACGCCGCACACACCCTGGGAGCCAATCCTGAACAGATGTTCGGGATCAAGGTCAGCAGGGTCGATACCCTCTCCGTAGAAATCGCCGTTCATGTGCTCAATCTTTTGGTCGCAGGCAAACAGCATCAAACGACCGGTGCCGCGCGTGGCGGCCAGGTAGTTGTCAATGTAGGCTTCGCGCGCGTCGGCCGCTACGTCGACGGGCACCTTCACCTGGTCGCGGGTAATCTTGGGCATGAGATTTCCTCCTTGAGACGATGGCGGGCTGGCCCCATCCGCATGCGGAATATGCGTACCACCTGTCGCTGCGCTCCAGACCCTGCGGTATGAGATACATCGACGGGCGGCGCACCCCTGCATATGCAGGGCAGGCCGTAGGCTGATGCGAGGTCAGTGTAGCGAAAAACACCTCCTCAGCGCCGCACGCGCGAGAAAAACGACATCGATCACAAGACGATGCCAAAGCTGCGATGCGAGCCTGATGTGATACGACAGCTGACCGACCACCGACCAACCTTAGGCGTAGGGAACAACCGGGAACGCAGGCTCGAGCTCGCGTTTGAAGGCGTAGCGCTCCACCCGCGTGGTGACACGCTCCACCTCATTGGCATCATAGCCTGCTGCCACGAGGGCCTGCGCGTCCATGCCGCGCTCCTTGTGATCGATGAGCAGCTTATCTAACTCGGCATAGGCACCCAAGGTGGCCTCATCGGTCTGGCCCGGGGCAAGCTCAGCGCTCGGCGATTTGATGAGCACGTGCTCGGGGATGGGTGCCACCCTGCCCTGGGCCTGAGCCGTCTCATTTACCCAGCGCGACACGGCAAACACATCGGTCTTGTATAGGCCGCCCAAGGGGGCATAGGCCCCGGCAGTATCGCCATAGAGCGTCGAATAGCCCATCATGGCCTCGCTTTTGTTGCCCGTGTTCACCATCATCCACCCGTGCGCATTCGAAAGCGCCATGAGCACCACCATGCGACAGCGGGCTTGGGTGTTCTCGGCCGCCAGGCCCCCAAAACCGTCGCAGTGAGGAGCAAGGGCTTCAGCAAAGGCCTCATAGGCACCCACAATGGAGATGACCTCAACCTGAAGGCCCAGGTTGGCGGCAAGCTGGTGAGCATCGGTCAGGGAATGGTCAGTAGAATAGAGACCGGGCAGCAGATATCCATGCACGTGGTCAGCCCCAAAGACATCCACGCACATGCAAGCCGTCAGGCTCGAATCGATACCGCCGGACAAGCCGAGCACCACATCGACAACACCCCGGTTGGCAGCAAACTCGCGCAGGCCGTCCGTACAGATGCGGTACTGTTCTTCAGGGGTCATACAACCCTCCCTTTCCTTGACGAAACCTGAAACCTTGGCTGTGAGCAAAACCGGCGTCTATCCTTCCTGAACAGCGCGGATGCGCTCACGCAGCCAGTCCGCCCACTCCTGCACGCCCTGACCCTTGGTAGCGGCGATGGGAAAGATGGGAGCCTTGGGATTGAGCTGGGTCACGGCATCGCGAAAGGCCTGCTCGTCAAAGTCGAACACGCTCATGGTATCCACCTTGTTGAGGATAAGAGCCTCGGCGATCTGAAAGACTCCGGGATACTTGAGCGGCTTATCATCGCCCTCAGGCACCGACAGGATCATCACCTTGGCATGTTCTCCCAGGTCAAAGTCGGTGGGACACACCAGATTGCCCACGTTTTCCACGATGATCAAATCCAGGCTGTCAAGGTCAAGCGCGCCAAGAGCGCGACGAATCATGTCACTTTCCAGATGGCACGCCCCACCGGTGTTGATCTGAACTGCCGCAATACCCTGGGCGCTGATGCGCTCAGCATCCACGTTGCTGGCAATATCACCCTCGATGACGGCAATATTGAACTCATCACGCAAGGCCTCAATGGTGGCCAGAATGGTAGAGGTCTTGCCGCTGCCGGGGCTGGCCAAAAGGTCGAGCACGAATACGCCCTTTTCCTTAAAAAGGGCCCGGTTCTCCTCGGCAATACGGTCGTTTTTCTCAAGGATAGGCTGATGCAGGTCGATTTTCATAGCGGACCTTTCTTGAAGATGCGGGCGGCGAGGCCTATGAGTCAACATAGCATGGGCGCAAGAGGACAGATGGAAACTTAATCGCCTGGCCTGAGAGCATCACCTGACGCGGCCTCATCCTCTTCATCGGGAATATCCACCTCAATGCTGTCGATACGCAGCTCCTTGCCCTCCAACAGCTCAGTCAATCCCCCACAGGCGGGGCATACCACGTGGTAGCGGTCGTGAGTGAACTCCTTGCCGCATTCGAGACAGCGGCTCTTGGGCGAAATCATGGTGATATCAAGGCAGGCCCCCTCAAAGAGCGCATGCTGCTCACTCAAGGCTTCAAAGGCAAAGTGTAGGGAGTCTTCGATGGCCTCGGTCATCACACCCACGGTAAGCGAGACCTTGAGCACCTTGGCAGCCCCCGCACGCCG
>CAYTIS010000075.1:0-6153 GCA_964438035.1 uncultured Slackia sp. | reverse complement strand
TGATGTATCAGAGGCTCTCCAGCATCGCTGCGATAATCTTTCAAGCCGTTTTAGTCTGACCGAGCGCGAGCGTGAGATTTTTGCAATGCTTGCTCGTGGTCGTAACGCACGTTTCATCATGGAAGAATTTGTACTATCACGCAATACTGTCAAGAGCCATATCAAGCATATCTATACCAAACTGGGAGTGCATTCTCAGCAGGAACTCATTGACCTTGTGGAAGATTAGAAACCTCCTTCGTCTTGTCATATTAGTTACAAGACGAAGGAGGTTGTAGCATGGCACACAGAGTGCAATGCGCATCCACGCGTCTCATCTTTTAGGAGCAAGGGGGGCAAAAGCGCCGCGCGGAGTATGGTCAAGCGCCAGCGCATACGGCCACAAGGTTCGCCCTGCCGAGGCGTGCCGTGACGATGGCGTGATGAAAAGGCCCTTTCTTTGCGGATGCGGGGGCCTTGCAGTAAACTAGCGCGTCGGCACTTCCCCCTACGTTTTATCGGGGTGCACCCGCCAGGTGCGAACCCTGTGACGGATACCAAGAAAGAGGCGAGTATGTCAGGCCACTCAAAATGGGCAACCACCAAGCACCGCAAAGCTGCGCAGGACGCCAAGCGTTCGGCTCTGTTCAGTAAGCTTTCCCGCAATATCACCGTGGCGGCCAAGGAGGGTGGCGACCCCAATCCTGACAATAACGCGTCGCTGGCTGCGGCGATTGAGAAGGCCAAGAGCTATTCGCTTCCCAAGGACAAGATCAAGACCGCCATCGACAAGGCCTTTGGCACCGGTAAAGATGCCGCCAACTACGAAACGGTGGTCTATGAGGGCTACGGGCCGTGTGGCGTGGCTGTGTACTGTGAGGCCTTGACCGACAATCGCAACCGCACCGCCGCTGACGTGCGCGCCGCCTTCAACCATCATGGCGGCAACCTGGGAACCAGCGGGTCGGTGTCGTTCATGTTTGAGCGCAAGGGCCAGATTCTGGTGCCCAAGGAGGTGGAGACAGGGGACAAGAAAAATCCCGTGAAGCCCAACGGAGCAGCCGCTGATGAGGACGAGTTCATGATGGCCGTGGCTGAGGCCGGGGGCGTAGATTATGAGGATGCCGATGAGGAGTGGGTGGTGTCCACCTCGGCAACTGATTTGATGGCCGTGAAAAAGGGCCTGGAAGAGCAGGGTGTGGAGATCAAGGGCGCCGAGCTAACCATGGAGGCCACTACCCCCACCGATGTGTCTCCCAGCGATGCCAAGAAGGTGATGCGCCTGGTGGACAAGCTGGAGGAGCTCGAGGATCTGCAAAACGTGTACCACACAATGAATATGACTGACGAGGTGGTGGCTGCGCTGGACGAGGACTAGCGCACTGCATTGCAGACAGGCCTGCGGTTTCGCAAGGTTGCAACTTTTGAGTATAGGGAAGCGCCGGCCTTCGGGTCGGCGCTTTTGCGTTTGGAACAGGTAAAAGGTCAGGAGAGGAGGCGCGTTCTGTGCTTTTTCAGGCTTGTGGAAACAGATATAATTGAGCCTTAATACTTAAGGAGTGCACTGTGACGCGCGTGGCCCCCAATCGTTCGTTTTAGGTTGGGGGCGATTGAAGCCACGCCAAGGCTGGAGGGAGGGCTTTGAAGTCCAGCATTCGCAGCATACTTATCGGCGTGGTGATCGTGATTGTGCTCGCCTTCGTCATCATGCGCGGCGAGCAGCTGGTCGAGCTTGCCGAGACCGTCCAGCGCGGATGGCTCTTGCCCCTTGGGCTGGCCGTGCTCACGCAGCTGGGTAAGTACTATGCGCAGGGCTGGGCCTATCACTTCTCCTTTAAGGCGGTGGGCGAGCAGATGCGTGTACGCGCCACTCTGCCGCTTGTGTTTGGCACCTTCTTCATGAATACCGTGGCTCCTTCCCTCAATATGGCCGGCGCTACCCTGGTGGTGGATGACGCGCGTCGCCGGGGCATCCCTGCTGGTAAGGCTACCTCTGCAGCCCTTCTCATGCAGATGACGATTGAATCGGGCTTTATGACCATCATGGTGGTGGGCTTTATCATCCTGTGGACTGCGGGAAGCTTAAGTCCCGTGTGGTTTTTGCTCGGCCTGCTGTTGGTGGCGCTGGTGAGCCTCATGGGCAGCATCCTTGTATTGGGTTACAGGAGGCCCGATGCCCTGTCCCGACTGCTGCGTCCCGTGGAGCGCCTGGTCAATCGGGTGAGGCGGCGGTTCAAAAAGAAGCCGCTGAACCCCTGGGTGGACACGGCTGTGGCCTCGTTTCGCGATGCGGCCGAGACCTTGGCCCACAATCCCCAGGCGGCGTTCAAGGCCTTGGGTTGTTCGATTATCGCAAGCACCTGCGAGCTGGCTGCCTTTTGCCTGTGCGGCCTCGCCTTTAGCATTCAGGCACCCGAGGTGCTGGTTTGTGGGTATGTGGTTGCCACCCTCTTCGCTATGATTTCAATCACACCCCAAGGTGTGGGCGTAGTGGAGGCAGCCGTGGTGGTGGTACTGAGAGCCTATCGCATCAGTTCAGCGGCGGGCATGGCGGCGGTGCTTGTGTATCGCGGCATCGTGTTTTGGATGCCGTTTCTCATCGGTGCCGTGCTCATTCAGCGGACTAAGACGTTTCGAGGCGATGAACCCCAGATGAAGGCACGCACGCGCATGCCTGGGCGCAAAGGGCCGGGTGAAAAGAGCGAAAAGAGCGGCTCTGAGGACGCGCTTTGAGGGCATGCATTTTGTGAGCGCTGCACTGCGCCGGGGCTTTCCGTGCTAGTATGACCGAACAGACGTTTGATTGGTTTACGGAGGGCATGTGGCGCCACGGCAGCATCGCGTTATATTGGGTATCGACCCCGGCCTTGCCAATACGGGATGGGGGGTCATTGAACAGGATGGTGTGCGCCTGTCGTGCGTGGCCTATGGTTGCATCTCCACCACCAAGGCCGATCCCTTGGCCCAGCGCCTTATGAAGCTCCATGATCAGATGACGCTGGTAGTCAAGCGTTACGGCCCTACATGTCTTGGCATTGAGACGGTGCTCTTTGGCCTCAATGCTCCTAGTGCGTTTGCTACGGGG
Organism: uncultured Slackia sp.; assembly: GCA_964438035.1. Taxonomy (GTDB): domain Bacteria; phylum Actinomycetota; class Coriobacteriia; order Coriobacteriales; family Eggerthellaceae; genus Slackia. The sequence goes on along the minus strand of CAYTIS010000075.1, from coordinate 3,089 downwards.
CAGGCACGCGGTGCGGTGTTGGTGGCCTGCGCCCAGGGCGGCCTTGAGGTGGGGGAGTTTGCCCCGGCAGCCATTAAGCTTGCGGTAGTGGGTGAGGGCAATGCGGATAAGGGTCAGATTCAGTACATGGTAAAGCAGATTTTGGGCCTCGAGCATGAGCCGCATCCCGATCATGCGGCCGATGCCCTGGCTGCCGCCATCTGCTATGTAACCCACGGTGAGGATGTGTCATGATCGCGTTTCTCAAAGGTACGATGGCTGGTCGCACGGCCGCATGTGCGTTCATCGACGTGAATGGGGTGGGTTATCAGGTGGGTATGCCCGCCTCTGACTTAGCCAAGTTGCCTGAGCCGGGCACGGCGGTGCAGGTTTTTACCTACCTGGCCGTGCGCGAGGATGCTATCGCCCTGTACGGCTTTCTCGATCAGGGCGAAAAGGCTCTGTTTGAGCGGCTTATCTCAGTTTCGGGCGTGGGACCCAAGGTGGCCCTTGCGGCCCTGTCGTCGTTTTCACCTGAGGCGCTGGTGGCGGCGATTCAGTCTCAGGATGTCAAGGCCGTATCCACCATCCCTGGGGTGGGCAAAAAGACGGCGGAGCGCATCATTTTGGAGCTCAAGGGTACGCTTGCGCAGGCGTCCCAGGATTCGCTCTTTGCCACCCAGGCGGCTGAGGCGGCGAAGCGCCTCAAGGGAGCACATGATGCGCTGTTGTCCATGGGCTTTTCTGCGGCTGAGGCCGATTTGGCCCTTAAGGGCGCCCCGGCCTCGGCAAGTACCGAAAACGCGCTGCTGCAATACGCCCTGAAGCGATTGGGATCGAAGAGCTTGTAGGGTTGTGGCGGGGCTGTGACGGCGACGGGGTAGCCGTAAGCGGCGAGGTGATCGCAGGTGGCAAGAAAGTGGCTGCTGTGCGTCGGAAGCACGAGGGAGCATGTACCTACCAATCCCGGCACCGAGCGCGCGCAGCGCGAGTCGTGTACGGATCGCGCTGCCGATTGCGCCGCTTGCTTCAGGCTGTATGTCTCCAGGTTGTGCGCTACCGAGCCCTGCGAAGTGACGAGCGCAGGCGTCGCACCATTACCAGCGTCGCATAGAAAGGCCTTCTGATGGGCACATCTCGGTCGGGAGCCACGGAGCACACGCCGTCTTTGGCGAACTTCGTCTTGAACTCGTTGAGATTGCTGAGTCCGGGTTGAAAATCGCTTCCGATGGCCATGAGGTCATAGCCGAGGCAACCGCAGGCTGCGGCCTGCTGACATTCGAAAAACAACAGGGCATCGGCAACGCGATATCGACCGCTCCCCAGCGCTGTCGCTGCGTAGTAGCGCGTGGCGGTTGTGCCCGCTATGGTGAGCAAACTCCACGCTACAAGCTTGTTATCCACACGAGCCGCCAGGACGCGGCAATGCTTGAGGCCTAGGATGCGCACCATGTTCTGATAGTCCGAGCAGGGAGAGGGCGCAAACCCATCTCGGCTTCCTGTCTCGCACATGACCTGGTAGTACTCATCAAATGATGCGGCGGCGCGCGCGGTTTCATCAGCCATCTGGGCTGGACATTCACGCAGCGCCTTGCGCACATCCCTGCGCCCGCGTGGTTTCATGCGTGCAAGAATCTCCTCATCGCCGCCGGTCAAATCGATGACTACGGTGGTGTCATACGGAAGCGTAGAGAGTACCGGCCGGGTGAGCGCCGAAGGGTGCGCCACCGCCATCCGCATGAAAACCTGCTGGACATCGCGCGTGCGCACATACCGCCTGAGCGCCTTTATGATCTGGTATTCCAGCTCGGGCGTTCGTTCGACAAAGTAGATTGGCCCATGCGGTGCGCGCAAAAAGTGATAGCCATGCGTTTCAAACTGAGAAAACGCTACGGCAGCTATGGCAGTGTCATCGCGCTCAACCACGCAGTATCCCCACGAGGTGCGTCCCTCAATTGTCTCTTGAAAATCCAGCCAGACCGGGCGTTGCTCGATGGGTGCTGAAGGCGCATGTGCGTCAAGCACCTGCTCGTATATATCACGCGAGACCTCGCGAACCACCATCGTTGCTCTCCTTACGGCACCACGTGGCACCCTCACGACGGATGTCATGCGCACGTGTGCATGACAGACAGCGGCTCTCAATCCTAAGCCTCCAGAGCACGCCAGGACGAACGGGTCGGTTGGGGCGACAAGAACAACAGAATCAGCGGCGGATGGCGATGAAGCCTCTGCATGAACCTCTGTTTGTGGCTCGGGAGGTAAGGTGTATGAGTTCTCCCGTGCTTCTCGACACCTGCAGAGAGTTCTACAATGAGGGATGCATCAAAAAATCGCTAGGATGAATGAGTCCTCATGAGTATTGGAGGGGCCGAGGTTTGGTAGTCTCTGCTGCCTAAGAACATGTCCATACCCCGCCTTTGTAGCCTTTTGGGCTGCGGGCACGTGCTTGTACGTATGGGGAAACGAGGGCGCGATGCGCCCTGTGGTGTGAGTAGGAGCGTACGTGCTGGAACGTACAGAGCGTTCGCGTGAAGAGCGCGAGGTCGACGGGACTCATGAGTCTCGGATCGAGGACCTCAAGAAGCAGGCGAACAAATCATCTAATAGTGTAAGCATGCTCGTTATTATCAGTCGTATTACGGGATTCTTCCGAACGACTGTGCAGGCATGGGCACTAGGCGCAGCGGGCCTCGCGAGCGCCTACACCGTTGCAAACAACCTCCCTAACATGCTCTATGAGTTTGTGGTGGGAGGCATGCTTATTACGGCGTTTCTGCCGGTCTATATGTCAGTGCAACGCAAGCTTGGAGCCGAAGGTGCGAGTGCTTACGCCTCCAATCTCCTGTCAATTGTGACCGTTATTATGGCGGTGCTCATGGTGCTGTGCTTCGTCTTTGCGGCGCCAATTATTTGGACACAGTCGGCCGGTGCGACTGAAGGCTTCGACTCAAGCATTGCTGTCTGGTTTTTCAGGTGGTTTACCGTCGAAATAATTCTTTATGCCTTGTCGTCCATCTTTTCGGGCGTACTCAACGCCGAGCGAGATTTCTTCTGGAGCAGCGTTGCCCCTATCTTCAACAATATCATCACGATTGCATCTTTCGTGA
>CAYTIS010000074.1:4060-6158 GCA_964438035.1 uncultured Slackia sp. | reverse complement strand
TTCCATCGCCCCGCGCGAGCTTGCTCTTTTGTCCAAGGCTGTGCGCCCCCTGCCGGAGAAGTTCCACGGCCTTTCTGATAAAGAGACGCGCTACCGCCAGCGCTACGTGGACCTCATCGTGAACGAGGACGTGCGCGAGACCTTCCGCAGGCGCTCCGCCATCATTTCCGCCTTTCGCCGCTATATGGAAGAGGATGGCTATATGGAGGTGGAAACACCCATCCTCCAGACCATCCAGGGCGGTGCGACGGCTCGACCCTTCACCACGCATTTCAACGCGCTTAATCAGGAGTGCTATTTGCGCATCGCCACCGAGTTGCATCTCAAGCGCTTGTTGGTAGGCGGCTTTGAGGGCGTGTTCGAAATTGGCCGCATCTTCCGCAATGAGGGGATGGATCTGACCCACAATCCCGAGTTCACCACCATGGAGGCCTACCGCGCCTACTCCGATTTGGAGGGGATGAAGAAGCTGGCTGAGGGCGTGATTAAGGCCGCCAACGCTGCGGTGGGCAATACCGAGCAGATTGAGTACCAGGGCCAGCTTATTGACCTGGGGGGTAGCTGGCCCAGCCGCAGTATGACTGAGATTGTTTCGGAGGTGCTGGGCTTTGAGGTGAGCATTGACACCCCCGCTGATCAGCTGGCATGTGAGGCTGTCAAGCGTGGTATTGAGGTCAAGCCCGACTGGACAAGCGGCAAACTCATCGCCGAGATCTACGATGAGCTGGGGGAGGCTACCATCGTCAATCCCACCTTCGTGTGCGACTACCCCCTGGAAGTCAGCCCCTTGGCTAAGCGCCATGTCGATGATCCGCGCCTGACGCATCGTTTTGAGCTGGTGATTGCCGGTAGCGAGTATGCCAACGCCTTCTCCGAGCTGAACGATCCGGTCGATCAGGCTGAGCGCTTCCGTCGTCAGATGGAGGAAAAGGCAGGCGGCGATGACGAAGCTATGGAGTATGACGAGGACTACGTGCGCGCCCTTGAGTACGGTATGCCGCCAGCGGGTGGCATCGGCATCGGTATCGACCGTGTGGTGATGCTTTTGACCGATCAGGCCTCCATTCGCGATGTGCTGCTGTTTCCGCATATGAGGCCGGAGAAGGGGTCGTCTTCGCTGCCTTCGTCTTGCGAGGAATAGCTTCGCCTCTCTACCCTTTGTGGCCTTGTGGCATTCTTCATCATATGTTTGTGGACGCGGTGTAACGATATCGCCTCGCCGTGTTGAGACTTGGCACTCGTGCGCTAAGAGTGCTAGGATGACCCAAATCCATCACGAGGCGTGTCACAGTCAGACGGAGCAACGCCTCCAGGTGCAGCGCCTGGTCTTTTATCCGTCTGCTACGCAGGAATGAGGCCTTATGGCATTCGAAAAATTTACCGACAAGGCAAAGCATGTGCTGGTGCTGGCCCAGGAAGAGGCGCGCCAGCTCAAACAGCCTCACGTGGCCAGCAAGCATCTGCTGCTTGGTCTGACTAAAGAACCCGAGGGCATGGCCGCCCAAGCACTTGAGCACGTGGGTGTGACCTACGATGACGTGCTCAACGAGGTGCGCAAGACATCCATCCCCGATGAGAACGTGGATGAAACGGCCCACCTGTCCTTCACGCCGCGTGTGCGCCGCATCCTGGAGCACGCCCTGCGTGAGGCAATGCAGATGGGGCAAAGCTACATATCCACCGAGCATCTGCTGCTGGGGGTGGTGCGTGAGGGTCAAGGGGGCGCCATAGATGTGCTCTCGCGTCTGGATGTGGACACCGAAAAGATTCGCGGTGCCTTAAACGACCTGGTGGGTCAGCCCAGTCCTGTAGCCGCCGGGGTGCCGTTTTTCGGTACGGGCGAGTCGCGCAGCGAGTCGAGCATGCTTGACGAGTTTGGCACCGACCTGACCGCTAAGGCCCGCGCGGGCAAGCTTGACCCCGTTATTGGGCGTGCCGCCGAGATTGAGCGTGTCATGCAGGTGCTCTCGCGTCGCCAGAAGAACAATCCGCTGCTCATTGGCGAGCCGGGCGTGGGCAAAACCGCCGTGGCCGAGGGCTTGGCCCAGCTTATAGTGGCCGACCAGGTAACCGATATCCTGCGTGCGAGGCGACTTGT
>CAYTIS010000074.1:0-4050 GCA_964438035.1 uncultured Slackia sp. | reverse complement strand
GAAAAAGGTCATCAAGGAGGTCATCAAGGACGGCAACGTAATCCTGTTCATCGATGAGATGCACACGATTATTGGTGCCGGTTCGGCCGAAGGTTCTATCGATGCTGCCGCCATCCTCAAGCCGCCCCTGTCGCGCGGTGAGATTCAGGTCATCGGTGCCACCACCACCGAGGAGTATCGCAAGCATTTGGAGAAGGACTCGGCGCTGGCCCGGCGCTTCCAAACCATCATGGTGAACGAGCCCTCCGAGGAGCAGGCTATGCGCATTCTTGATGGCCTGCGTGATCGCTATGAGGCACACCATCACGTGCGCTATTCCGACGATGCACTGCATGCGGCTGTGACCCTTTCAACCCGCTACATCCAGGATCGGTGCCTGCCAGACAAGGCCATTGATGTGATTGACGAGGCCGGCGCGCGCATGCGCATTCGCAGCCGTGCTCTGCCCGATGACGTGCGCAAGCTTGATGATGAGCTGCGCCAGGTGCGCAAGGACAAGGAGCAGGCCATCGCCCTGCAGAACTTTGAGCGTGCCGCTGCCCTGCGCGACAAGGAAAAAGAGCTTTCGACTAAGCGCGAGGCAGCTGAGAAGAAGTTCTCGGAGGAGACCGAGCGCGAGCTCTCTGAGATAGGCGAGCCCGAAATTGCCGATGTAGTGAGCATGTCCACGGGCGTGCCGGTGAGCAATCTCACCGAGGCCGAGACTGAAAAGCTCCTGCGTATGGAAAGCGTGCTGCACGAACGCATCGTTGGCCAGAAGGAGGCTGTCACAGCTCTTTCTAAGGCCATCCGCCGTTCCCGCAGCGGCCTTAAAGACCCGCGCCGCCCCTCTGGATCGTTTATCTTTTTGGGTCCTTCGGGTGTGGGTAAAACGGAGCTTTCCAAGGCTCTGGCTGAGTTCTTGTTCAGTTCTGAAGACGCCCTCATCTCCTTTGATATGTCTGAGTACATGGAGAAGCACAGCGTGAGCCGCCTGGTGGGTTCGCCCCCGGGCTACGTGGGCTTTGACGAGGGCGGTCAGCTCACCAAGGCCGTGCGGCAGCGCCCGTACTCGGTACTGCTGTTCGACGAGATCGAAAAAGCGCACCCGGACGTCTTTAATATTCTCCTTCAGATTTTGGAGGAGGGTCGCCTTACCGATGCGCAGGGTCGCTCGGTGGACTTCCGCAACACGGTTATCATCATGACCTCCAACGTGGGTGCGCGTGAGATTGCTCAGACCGCGCCGCTTGGCTTTGCGCCCGACTCGCAGACGGGCTTGAGCGATAAAGAGATTAAGAGCCGGGTGATGAGCGAGCTGAAAAAGCTCTTCCGTCCGGAGTTTTTGAACCGCTTGGACGAGATTATCGTGTTCAAGACGCTCACCGCCGATGAGATTCTCCAGATTATGGACTTTATGGTGGCCGACCTGCGCGACCGTCTGATTGCACAGAACATGTCGATCACCCTTACCCCGGCGGCCTGCAAGCTGGTGGTGGCCGAGGGTACCGATGCGACGATGGGTGCGCGGCCCCTGCGTCGTGCGATTCAGCGTCTGTTGGAAGACCCGCTGTCTGAGCAGATTCTGGAAGGTCGTTGGCACGCGGGCAGCGTCATCGCGGTGGATGCCCAGGACGGTGAGCTGGTGTTCAACGAGGGCCAGGGTGAGATTCCCGCGCCGCGCAAGCGCGATAGCATTGCACGCGAGGCAGAATCGCTGCTTCCGCAGTTTGACCTCTCTCACGCCGGCAGCTCAAGTCCTGGTCCAGGTGTCACCAGTGGCGGGGCGGCTGACTAAGCAAGTCGGTGCTCAAGACGTTAGCACAAGGGCGTCTGCTCGGGCGCCCTTTTTCGTATCCGGCAGAGGTTGGCTCTGAGGTTTATGTGCGAGAGAAGGGGTTTTGTCCATGGGCAAGGACGGCGTATCTTCGGCGTTTCACGGTGGAGGCATTGATCCTGTGTTTGCACCCTCTACGCTTGCCGGGGTGGAGGCGGAGTTTGACGAGATGCAGTCGGCTGCGCAGCTGGTGGCTGCCGCTCGCCTGAAAGGCCAGGTGAGCAAAAAGGCCAAAACCGCAGCAATCGTGCTGGCGGGGGGCACAGGCGAGCGGTTTAGACGCGACGGTGGCAAGCAGATTGTTGAGATTGCCGGGCGACCCACCCTGTCCTGGTCAATCATGGCCTTTGATGCCACGGCTGATGTGAGCCTGATTGTGGTGGTGTGCCCCCGGGAGCGCATGGAGGAGTATTGGGCGCTGGCCATCGATCCGCACGAGTTTGTCACGCCCATCGTGATGGCCCCGGCCGGTGCCACCCGCCAGGAAAGCGCTTTTTCGGGTATGGAGTATGTGCCGGAGAAGTACGAGTTTGTGGTCCTGCACGATGGCGCGCGTCCCCTCATCTCGCCCGACCTCATCACCCACGCCATCAATACGGTCAAGGGTACCATTGATGCTGATGGTGCGATTGTGGCCACGCCCGCCGTGGATACGCTCAAGGTGGTGGACGGCGGGGTCATCGTAGGCACGCCCGATCGCAGCGTATTTTGGAACGCGCAAACCCCGCAGGTCTTTCGTGCGGGAGTGTATCGGCGTGCGCATGCCTCAGCCCTGTCTGAGGGCTTCATGGGTACCGACGATGCCTCTCTCATTGAGCGTTTGGGCGGCAAGGTGCTTGTGGTGGAAGGTAAGCGCGACAATATCAAGCTCACCGTGCCGGAGGACTACTTGATGCTCTCGGCGATTGTGCACTCACTCGGCCTGGTGGATGATGAGGGCGAAAAGGACGGCAACGTGCGCTTTGCCGGGCGCGGTGCAGGGACATTCCAAAGGACGGCTGCCGCTGGGGCTGGGGCTTCGGGTGGTCTGGATACTCGTCGAGATGAAGGAGAAGAGGCGTGAGCGATATGAGTCTGCGCGTGGGGATTGGCTATGATGTGCACGCCTTTGCGCCCGACCGCCCGCTCATCCTGGGCGGGGTAAGGATTCCGCACCACCAGGGGCTTGCGGGTCACTCGGATGCCGACGTGCTCGCGCATGCCATCTCCGATGCGATTCTGGGTGCGGCGCGGGCGGGCGACATCGGCAAGCTCTTTCCCGACACCGATCCGCGCTATGCGGGTGCCGACTCCCTCAAGCTGCTTGCTGCCGTAGCCGAACACGTGCGCGAGCAAGGCTTTGAGATTCTGGATGTGGACAGCGTGGTGGCGGCTCAAGCGCCCAAGCTTTCGCCCCATCGCGAGGCGATGCGCGCACATCTGGCGCGCGCCATGGGCGTTGCGGTGGATGCCGTGGGTGTGAAGGCGACGACCACCGAGCGTCTGGGCTTTGAGGGCCGCGAAGAGGGCATGTCGGCCCAGGCGGTGGCGCTTTTGGCAAAGCGGCAGTGACGAACGAGGGTAAGAGAAGCGTGATGGGGCGGGATGATTTCGCCGGGAGGGACGCATGATTCGCATCTACAACAGCCAGCTGCGTGAGAAGCGCGAATTTGAGCCGATTGAGGCGGGCAAGGTGCGCATGTACGTATGCGGACCGACCGTGTACGACCAGATTCATATCGGCAATGCGCGAACCTTTCTTGCCTTCGACGTGATTCGTCGGTGGCTGATTGCCAGCGGATATGAGGTCACCTTTGCCCAAAACCTCACCGATGTGGATGACAAGATCATCAACCGTGCCCGTGAGCAGGGCCGATCATCCGAAGAGGTGGCAAGCGAGTACGCTCAGGCCTTCATCGAGCAGATGCATCGCTTCAAGGTGATGGACCCCGACCTGCGTCCGCGCGCCACCCAGGAAGTGGGGCCGATGATTGGGATGATCAAGTGCCTTGTTGAGCAGGGTCATGCCTACGCTGCTGACAATGGGGATGTGTATTTTTCCGTGCGCAGCGATCCGTCCTACGGTGAGGTGTCGGGCCGCAAGATTGACGAGCTTTTGGTGGGCGCGCGCATTGAGGAGAACGAGGACAAGCGCGATCCGCTGGACTTCGCCCTGTGGAAGGCGGCCAAGCCAGGCGAGCCCAGCTGGCCAAGCCCCTGGGGACAGGGACGTCCCGGCTGGCATACCGAGTGCG
>CAYTIS010000073.1:0-6238 GCA_964438035.1 uncultured Slackia sp. | reverse complement strand
GTGACGGTGCCATCCTCGTTCTCAACGCCTTCGACCAGCTCTTCAGCGGCATCGGCCACCAGCTCAAGGGTGCCATCCTCGGCCTCAGCCCAGGTGGCCAAGCCGGAGAATAGGTGCACGAGCATGGTTGCGCCGTCAACCGCAGAGTTGAGCGCCGGATCAAGCGAGTCAGGTTCGGAAGCCAGGCTCACGCTCATGGTAGAGGTATCGGAGGTGGAGGAGGAGCTGTCTCCATCCCCACTTGTCGAGCACGCCGTCAGCGAAAACGCCAGCACGGCGGCAAGCATCAGGGTAAGGGTCTTTTTCATCTCTTCATTCCTTTCGTTCGTACCCTCCCTCTTCTTTTCTTATGCGTTACCCCTTTCTCTCGTGTTCTTCTCCTACTCTTCAAATGATGCGTATGCATACCTGAATGTGAAGTGGTTAGGGTGCTTCACTCCCTAATTGATCTCCCTTACTCGGTGACAGGCCACAAAATGCCCGTCGGTTACCTCCTCAAAGGGCGGCATCTCCTGCGCGCACTCCTCGGTCGCATAGCGGCAACGAGTACGGAAGGGGCAGCCCGAAGGAGCGTTAAGCGGGCTGGGAATATCGCCGGTAAGCACGATACGCTTATTGGCGCGCGCCGTCTTAGGATCAGGAACGGGCACGGCCGAGAGCAACGACTGCGAATAAGGATGCAGCGGGTGGTCGTAAATCTCACCCGCATCAGCCAGCTCCACCATCCGCCCCAGATACATCACAGCAATGCGATCGCTTAGGTGACGCACTACCAGCAGGTCATGGGCAATAAACAGATAGGTCAGGCCCAGCTCCTTCTGTAGCTCGTCAAACATGTTGACCACCTGGGCCTGAATGGACACGTCCAAAGCTGACACCGGCTCATCGCACACGATGAAGTCGGGGTTGAGCGCCAGTGCACGAGCAATGCCAATGCGCTGGCGCTGACCACCAGAAAACTCATGGGCGTAGCGCGAGGCGTGCTCGCTATTCAGGCCCACGTGATCCATGAGCTCCAAGATGCGCTCGGCGCGCTCCTGTTTGGTGGCGTACAGCCTGTGCACATCCAGGGGCTCTCCGATGATGTCTGATACGGTCATGCGCGGGTTGAGCGAGGAGTAGGGATCCTGAAATACCATGGCCGTCTTCTTGCGGTAAGCGTTGAGCGATTCCTTGCCCTCAATCTTGTGCCCCTCAAAGCGAATCTCGCCACCCGTGGGCTTGTAGAGATACAGCAGGGTGCGCCCCACCGTGGTCTTGCCGCAGCCCGATTCGCCCACCAGACCTAAGGTCTCGCCCCGGCGGATGCTAAAGGACACATCGTCCACCGCTTTAAGAGGTTTGGTGCGTAGCATGCCCACGTTGATATTGAAATACTGCTTGAGGTGCTTCACCTCCACAAGAGGCCGCTCCTCAGCTGCGGCGGCTGTGGCCACCAAAGCCGCCTTGGCTGCTGGCACAGCTGTCGCAGTCGCCTCGGTCGCACTCAGGGATGTGGCTACACGTGCGCTCATAAGGCACCCCCTTCCCCAACCTGATCAAGCGTCATTGTGCCCTCATCCAGCGCGCGCTTCACGTTCATCCAGCACGCCGCCGTATGCGTGTCGCTCAGCTGAACGTACTCGCAACCTCGCTCGAGGCAAATCCTCATGGCGCTGTCACAGCGTGGAGCAAAGGCGCAACCCTTGGGCATGTTCAGCAGATCGATGGGGGTGCCACTGATGGGCTGCAGCTTGTGGCCTGCAGTGTCAGCAGTGGGGATGGAGCGCATGAGGCCCTTGGTGTACTCGTGGCTCGGCGCATAAAACACCTCGTCAGCCGTACCCTGCTCGCAGATAGAGCCAGCGTACATAACGATTACCTCGTCGCACATCTGCGCCACCACACCCAAGTCATGGGTGATCATGATGATCGCCATACCCAGCTCCTCCTGCAGTTGCTTCATCAGCTCCAAAATCTGGGCCTGAATCGTCACGTCCAGGGCTGTGGTGGGCTCATCAGCGATGAGGATGTCAGGCTCACAGGAGAGCGCCATGGCGATCATGATGCGCTGGCGCATGCCACCGGAAAACTCATAGGGATACTGCTTCATCCGCTTTTCGGGCTCGTTGATATTCACTAGACGCAGCATCTCGATTGCGCGCTCGTAAGCCTCCTTCTTCTTGCGGTCTGTGTGCAAGGTGATGGCCTCGGTGAGCTGACGGCCAATCGTATAGGTGGGATTGAGCGAGGTCATGGGATCTTGGAAGATGATGGAAATCCTGTTGCCCCGGATTTGCTTCATTACCTTCTCGCCCGCGCCCACCAGCTCCTGACCGTCCAGCTTGATGGAGCCAGACACAATCTTGCCTGTGGCAGCCAAGATCTGCATGATGGAGTAGGCGGTCACACTTTTGCCCGAGCCGGATTCGCCCACGATGCCCAGCACCTCGCCCCGGTTGAGGCTAAAACTCACGCCGTTGACCGCTTGAACCACACCTTCATCGGTGAAAAACGAGGTATGGAGGTCACGTGCCTCTAGCAACGCCATGTCATCCTCCTCCTCAGTTGTTAAGCTTGGGATCGAAGGCATCGCGCAGGCCATCGCCAAACAGGTTCAGTGACAGCACGATGAGCGAGATGACCGCAGCGGGAATGACCAGCCTGTGCGGATAGGAACTGATTCCGTTAAGCGCATCGGAGGCCAGCGAACCCAACGAAGGCATGGGAGCGTTTACGCCCAGGCCCAAAAAGCTCAGGTAGCTCTCGGTGAAGATGGCATTGGGAATCTGCAAGGCCGCCGAGATGATAATCACGCTGATGCAGTTGGGAATCAGATGTTTCATGATAATCCAGCGACCCTTGGCACCGGTAGCCCGTGCTGCCAGCACGTATTCCTGTTCGCGCAGCGACAGAATCTGACCGCGAATCAAACGCGACATAGACACCCAGTATAAAAGCGCAAACACGATGAAAAGGCTAATGATATTGGAGCCTATGCGCTCCAGCACCGTCCCTTCAATCGCCGTAGCAAGCCCGCTCACCGACAACACCGAGGCGATGAGAATAACCATGAGCATGTCGGGCAGGGAGTAGATCATGTCCACAATACGCATGATGATGAGGTCCACCTTGCCGCCAAAATAGCCCGCAACCGAACCCACTGTCATGCCGATAACCAGCACGATGATGCTGGCAAAAAAGCCCACCGCCAGCGAAATGCGCGTGCCGTAGATGATGCGAATAAAGTAGTCGCGCCCGGCCGAATCGGTACCGAAGATATGCGGAAACACGCTTTCGCCGGCCTCAATGCGTTCAAGCTCGGTGGAGCCGTATTCGAAGGGCCCTAGGTTGTTATAAGAGGCATCCATGGGCTGGCCCGGCGTATCGCCCAGCATCTGGTCATAGGAGTAGGGCCAAAACATCGGCACGATAATGCTCATAAGCGTGATGAGCGCAATTACGATGAACGACACCGTAGCAACCTTGTTGCGCAAGAGGCGCTTGAGACCGTCTTTGAAGAAGGTCGAGCTGGGACGCATCTGCACAACATAGGATTTTTCCTCGTCGGTCGCAGGAGTAAACGCGTCTAAATCGACGTGCATTGAAAACGCTTTTTTCTGTGTCATGTGCAGTGCCCCTCTTTATTCCAAGGTAATCCGAGGGTCTACCACTTTGTAGAGGATGTCACTCACCAGGTTCATGATGACGATGAAGGTGGCAAGGACGATGGTGGTGCCCATGATAAGCGTGTAGTCACGACCCGTAATGCTATTGATGAAGGCCCGCCCGATGCCAGGAACGGCAAAGATCTGCTCCACCACCAGCGAGCCGGTCACGATGTAGGCAAGCATGGGGCCAAAGTAGGTGATAACCGGGATGAGCGAGTTTTTGAGTGCGTGCCCAAAGATGATGCGCGGACCAGACACGCCCTTGGCCTTGGCAGTGCGGATATAGTCCTGGCCCAGCACGTCGAGCATCGATGAGCGCGTCAGACGCGTGATATAGGCAGCCGGATACAGCGACAGCGTAATAACCGGCAAGATCAGCCCGCCCTCCGCATTGCCGTTGGCCGGCAGCAGGGCGAGCGTTACCGCAAATATGACTAATAAGAATGAGCCCACCACAAAGGAAGGCATGGACACAAAGGCTGTCACAGCCACCATAATCACTTTATCGACAATTCTGTTTCTTCGCAGGGCTGCAATGGAACCTAAGATGATGCCTACAAAGAGCGCAATGAAGGCCGCGCACAGACCGATGGGGATGGAGGTCTTAAGGCCATCGGTGATAATGTCAATCACGTCACGTCCGCGCTGGGTGAGCGACGGCCCAAAGTCACCATGCAAAACGATATCGCTCAGGTAGGTGGTGTACTGCTCGAACACCGGCTTGTCCAGCCCGTACTTGGCCTCAAGCTGTGCCTGGGCGGCCTCGGAAAGCGCCTTTTCGCTGGCAAAGGGCCCTCCAGGAACAGCTCGAGTGACAAAGAAGGTGACGGTGATGACGAGCCATATCGTCACGATCGCCAGCAAGATGCGCTTGGCGATATACCAGAGCGTTTTTGTATTCACGTCAGCTGCCCCCTTAACGCATGTATATCTCGGACACGAACCCCCCGAGAGAAAAAGGCATGGCAGCGCGCTTCGGTGCTCCCTCTTCCTCAGCAGGAACCCTGTTCCGTCAAGCAAAAAGATTTTTGCTTTATACCACCTTTGTTGGCATAGACCAAGCCTTGAGTGACAGTAATTCGTGTTCGATGTGCTTTTTTTCTGCTGTACGCTTACCTTTTGGTGGCAATTCTGTACCCAACCTCAAGCAATTGCGTCGCGTTTTAGGGAGCTTCAGATTCTCGATGAGCTATTATGCGGCAGGGCGTCGGAGATAGACGGCGCATCGCCGCCAACCCGGCGGCCCCTACAGAAAGGACTCTTTATGGGCGTCAACCTCTCCGGTCGCAGCTTCTTAAAACTCCTCGACTTTACCGCCGATGAAATCGAATACCTGCTCAAGCTCTCTCACACCTTCAAGGACATGAAGCGCGCCGGGGTGCCCCATCGCTATCTGGAGGGCAAAAACATCGTGCTCCTCTTCCAAAAAACCTCCACCCGTACCCGCTGCGCCTTTGAAGTGGGTGGCAAGGATTTGGGGATGGGGGTCACCTATCTCGACCCCAACTCCTCCCAGATGGGAACCAAAGAATCCATTGAAGACACCGCCCGGGTGCTCGGACGCATGTTTGACGGTATTGAGTTTCGTGGCTATGCCCAAGAGGATGTAGAGGCGCTGGCCGCCCAGTCCGGCGTGCCGGTGTGGAACGGCCTCACTGACCTGTGGCATCCCACCCAGATGCTCGCCGATATGCTAACGGTTCAGGAGAGCTTTGGACCTGCCATCAAGGGCAAGACGCTCGTGTTTTTGGGCGACGCTAAGAACAACGTGGCCCGCTCGCTCATGGTAGTGTGCTCCAAGCTGGGCCTCAACTATGTGGCCTGCGGTCCCGCAGACTGCATGCCCGATGCCGACGTGCTGGAGGCATGTAAGCCCATCGCCGCCGAAAGCGGCGCAAGCATCACCCTCACCCAGGATCCACAAGCCGCCGTCGCCGGGGCACATATCATCTACACCGATGTGTGGGTGTCCATGGGCGAACCCGATGAGGTGTGGGAGCAGCGTATTCGCGCCCTCACCCCCTACCGCGTGACCTCTCAGCTCATGGCCCTGGCCGATCCCCACGCCATCTTCCTGCACTGCCTGCCCGCCTTCCATGACACCAACACCACCATCGGTGCCCAAAAGGCTGCCCAGTTTGGTATCACGGAGATGGAAGTGACCAACGAAGTCTTCGAGTCCAAGCAATCCAAGGTGTTTGACCAGGCTGAAAACCGCCTACATACCATCAAGGCAGTAATGTATGCCACTCTCAAATAAGCAGAACGACCCCGGCTGCCGGGGTCGTTTCATATTGCACGCAGCCCAGAGCCTCTTGCGGCCCATAAACCCGAGCGGCCGCTCAAGCCAGATGCCCTGCCTTTACTAAGTCACCGAACCGGCTCTCACTAAAGCGTCGCAGCCCTGCGCCTTCTTCTGTTGTATCTGATGCTCGCTTCTTTTCGCCGCCAGCAGCTCCATCACTTCCGCGCTGCCCAGCCGCAGCCCGCCTCCTGAAGAAAAAGCGGCCCGGCGCAATGCCGAGCCGCTTTTTAGGACGCTCTCAAAAGAACGAGACTTACTTTTCTGTGGCCTTGTCAGCCAGCAC
>CAYTIS010000072.1:4163-6409 GCA_964438035.1 uncultured Slackia sp. | reverse complement strand
CGGGGGCTGACCACCCTCGGCCGTGATGGAGGCCACCACACGCTCAAACTCATAGCGGTTCACCTGACGCCCGGGCAAGAGATCAGAGTCACCCGCATCCAATACCGCCACCTTGCGCAGCATTTGACGCGCAACAACCTCGATATGCTTGTCGTTAATCTCCACGCCCTGGGACACGTACACGTCCTGAACCTGGCCCACGATGTAGCGCAGCGTGGTGTTGGGGTCGGTCAGGCGCAACAGGTCGTGCGGGTTCACCGAGCCCTTGGTGAGCTGCTGGCCCACCTTCACCTCGCAGCCATCCTCCACACCCGGCAAGAACTGGACGCGAGCCGACACCACGTACTCGCGGTAGTTGCCCTCAGCATCATGGATGGTGAGGGTCTTGGCCGTCTTGTCGCCAGAAATCTGCAACGTACCCGCAATCTCGGCCAGAACCGCTTGACCCTTGGGCTTGCGTGCCTCAAACAGCTCGGTGACGCGCGGCAGACCGTGGGTGATGTCCTCGCCTGCAACACCACCGGCATGGAAGGTACGCATGGTCAACTGCGTGCCGGGCTCGCCGATGGACTGAGCCGCGATAATGCCTACTGCCGTACCAATATTGACCGGACGCGCGGTGGCGAGATCCCAGCCATAGCACTTCTGACATACCCCATGCTCAGCATGGCAGGTCATCACCGTACGGATAACCACCTCTTCCACACCCGCAGCGACAAGCGTGCGCAGCTGATCCAGCGAGACAATATAGTCACCCGCCACCAGCTCGCCCGCATCTTCGAGCAGGCAGCGGCCAATCAGGTTCTCGTCCAGCTCACCTTTTTCGTCGTAGAGGGGATAGGTCACGCCCTCGGTTGTGCCGCAGTCGATCTCGCGCACGATCACGTCCTGGGCAACATCAACCAAACGCCTGGTCAGATAGCCTGAGTCAGCCGTACGCAGCGCCGTGTCAGTCATGCCCTTGCGGGTGCCGTGCGTGGAGATGAAGTACTCCAAAACCGACAGACCCTCACGGAAGTTGGACTTCACGGGACGGTCGATGGTGCCGCCCTTGGTGTTACCCATAAGACCGCGCATACCGGCCAGCTGGCGAATCTGCTTGATGTTACCGCGCGCACCCGAGAAGGCCATCATATAGATGGGGTTGAACTTGTCGAAGGTCTCGGCCATCGCGTCACCCACCGCATCGGCGGTCTCATTCCAGATGTCAATTACCTGGCGATGGCGCTCTTCGGGACTCATAAGACCCATCTCGTAGTCCTCATCGATTGCGGCCACCTTGGCATCGGCCTCGGCCATAATCTCGGACTTGTTTTCCGGAATGGTGGCGTCCCAGATCGACACGGTAATACCTGCACGCGTGGCGTAGTGGAAGCCCGCGTCTTTGAGGCCATCCAAAATTGCAGGCATCTCCGAGATGCTGTAGCGATTGGCGCAGTCCTCAATAAGCCGGCCAATCTCCTTTTTGCTCATCTCATAATTGATAAACGGATGGTCGTCAGGCAGCACGTTGTTAAAGGTGATGCGGCCCACGCTTGTCTCAATAAGGGTGCCAGCCGCGTGCTCCACAATCTCGCCATAGGCGGTGGACACCTTGGTGGCACGCGGTAGACGCACGCGAATCTTGGCCTGCAAGTCAAGATCAGCACGCGCGTCATAGGCGTTGAGTGCGTCGTTGAAGTCCATGAAGGCACGGCCCTCCCCCGGGAAGCCCTCGCGAATCACCGTGAGGTAGTACAGGCCAATAATCATGTCCTGCGTGGGGATGGTGAGCGGTCGGCCATGGGCAGGCGACTTGATATTGTTGGAGGAGAGCATGAGTACGCGAGCCTCAGCCTGAGCCTCATTGCCCAGCGGTACGTGCACGGCCATCTGATCGCCGTCAAAGTCGGCGTTGAAGGCGGTACACACCAGCGGGTGCAGCTTGATAGCCTTGCCCTCCACCAGCACCGGCTCAAAGGCCTGAATGCCCAGACGATGCAGGGTGGGTGCGCGATTAAGCAGCACCGGATGGTCCACGATGACCTCTTCCAGCACGTCCCACACATAGCTGGCCCCGCGATCGACGGCGCGCTTAGCGGCCTTGATATTGGGAGCGTACTCAAGCTCCACCAAGCGCTTCATGACGAAGGGCTTGAACAGCTCCAGCGCCATCTGCTGAGGCAGGCCGCACTGGTGCAGCTTGAGCGAAGGGCCCACCACGATAACCGAGCGACCGGAGTAGTCCACGCGCTTGCCCAGCAGGT
>CAYTIS010000072.1:0-4153 GCA_964438035.1 uncultured Slackia sp. | reverse complement strand
CGGAAGCGGCCCTGCTTGCCCTTGAGCATGTCAGAGAGACTCTTGAGCGGACGGTTACCGGGACCGGTAACGGGACGGCCACGACGGCCGTTGTCAAAGAGGCTGTCCACAGCTTCTTGGAGCATGCGCTTCTCGTTGTTGACGATAATCTCGGGCGCGCCCAGGTCAAGCAAGCGCTTGAGGCGGTTATTGCGGTTGATCACACGCCGGTACAGATCGTTCAGGTCAGAGGTGGCAAAGCGCCCGCCGTCCAGCTGCACCATGGGGCGTAGATCGGGTGGGATCACGGGGATGACATCCATAATCATGTCGCGGGGCGCACGCTCGGAGTTGAGGAAGGCATCTACCACGCGCAGGCGCTTGATGGCCTTGGCGCGGCGCTGACCCTTGCCCGACTCAATAACCTCCTTGAGATCCTCAGCGGTCTTGGACAAATCGATGGAATCCAAAAGGTCACGCACGGCCTCAGCACCCATGCCACCACCGAAGTAGTCGCTGTAGTTCACGCGCATCTCACGGTACAGCGCCTCATCGGGAATGAGCTGCTTGGGCATGATTTTGAGGAAGGTCTCCAGCGCCTCGCTGCGCAGGGCTTTGCGCTCCTGGTACTCCTCGTAGATGTCGGCAACCTCGTCGGCCACCTCTTCGGGAGTCATGCGCTCATCATCTTCCACGTCGTCCACGAACTCGTCATTTTCGGGAGCATAGTCGGTGGACAGGCGGCGGGTAGCCTCAATCAGGCGGTCGCGCTCGGCATCAAGTGCTTCCAGATCGGCAGCAAGCTCGTCTCGCAGCTCATCCACGTCAGCGTCACGGGCCTCGATATCAACCCAGGTGACAATAGAGGAGGCAAAGTAGAGCACCTTCTCCAGTTCCTTGGGCGGAATGTCCAGTAAATACCCCAGACGCGAGGGCGAACCCTTGAAGTACCAGATATGGCTCACAGGCGCAGCCAGCTCGATATGACCCATGCGCTCACGGCGCACCTTGGAGCGGGTTACCTCCACGCCGCAGCGTTCGCAGACAATGCCCTTGAAGCGCACGCGCTTATACTTGCCGCAGGCACACTCCCAGTCCTTGGTGGGGCCGAAAATCTTTTCGCAGAACAGGCCGTCCTTCTCGGGCTTGAGTGTGCGGTAGTTAATCGTCTCGGCCTTTTTTACCTCGCCGTGCGACCACTTGCGAATATCCTCGGCGCTGGCGAGGGAAATGCGCAGGGCGTCAAAATTGTTCACGTCGTATTCGCTCATTTATTGCTCGTCTCCTTCGCCTTTGTCGGTGGAGGGCAGCGGATGAAGGCCGATGAGGTTGCCCGCATCGGCTTCAAGCTCGCTATCAAGCTCGCCCAAAAGATCGCTGGACAGCAGGTCTTGAAGCCCAGCAGCTATGTCGGTCAGCGCGCCGGAGCCGTCAAGACCCAACCCCAGCTCAAGTTCGCGCTCGCGCTCCCGCTTGAGGCGGGCCTTCTCCTCATCCTGCTCAATAAGGGTCTGGATGGGGTTCTTGGAGAGCCGCGTTTCTAGATCGGCCGAGTCAAAGTTGATGGCATGACGGTCATCACCGCCGAGCATCTCCACGTTAAGACCCAGCGACTTCATCTCCTTCATGAGCACCTTGAAGCTCTCTGGCACCTCAGCTGCGGGAATGTTCTCACCCTTGACAATGGTCTCGTAGGAACGCACGCGCCCAGCCGTATCATCAGACTTGATGGTAAGAATCTCCTGCAAGACGTTGGAGGCACCGTAGGCATACAGCGCCCACACCTCCATCTCGCCGAAGCGCTGGCCACCAAACTGCGCTTTGCCGCCTAGGGGTTGCTGGGTAATCAGGCTGTAGGGGCCGGTCGAGCGGGCATGAATCTTGTCATCCACCATGTGGCCCAGCTTGAGGATGTAGGGGAAGCCCACCGTAATAGGCTCGCGGAACGGCTCGCCGGTGCGCCCGTCGTAGAGCGTGGTCTTGCCTGTGATGGAGAGCTGGGGCACAAACTCGTCGCGCGCCAAATCGCCATACTTGGCGTGGTTGAGATTAATGAGGTTGCGATTAGCCTTCTCGATGACGTCCTGGATTTCCTCCTCAGTGGCGCCATCGAAGACCGGCGTAGCCACGAAGGTGGGGCCTTCTACCGGCTCGGTGGCATGAGGGTCATCCGACCAGCCCCACTTAGCGGCCCAGCCCAGGTGACATTCCAGCAGCTGACCCACGTTCATGCGCGAGGGCACACCCAGAGGATTGAGCATGACATCAATCGGGGTGCCGTCAGCCAGATAGGGCATGTCCTCCACGGGAAGGACGCGGCTGATAACGCCTTTGTTGCCGTGGCGACCAGAAAGCTTATCGCCCTGCTGCACCTTGCGCTTCTGGGCGATGAATACGCGCACCAGCTCGTTCACGCCAGGTGCCAAATCATCGCCGGCCTCGCGGCTGAAGCGATGAACGCCCACTACGCGGCCACCCGCACCGTGAGGCACCTTGAGGGAGGTGTCGCGCACCTCGCGCGCCTTCTCGCCGAAGATGGCACGCAGCAGGCGTTCCTCGGCGGTCAGCTCGGTCTCACCCTTGGGGGTAACCTTACCCACCAATACATCGCCCGGAACCACCTCAGCACCGATACGGATGATGCCGTCAAGATCCAGATCAGACACCATGTCGTCAGAGAGGTTGGGAATCTCGCGGGTAATCTCTTCAGGACCGAGCTTGGTGTCGCGCGCGTCCACCTCGTATTCCGAGATATGAATGGAGGTCAGCAGGTCTTCGGAGACCACACGCTCGCTGATGATAATGGCGTCCTCGTAGTTGTAACCCTCCCAGGTCATATAGGCCACCATGAGATTTTGGCCCAAGGCCAGCTCAGCATGGTCGCAGCTGGGACCGTCAGCCAACACATCACCCGCGTGCACCTCATCACCCTTGCGTACCAGCGGCGTGTGATTGATGCAGCCAGACTGGTTTGAACGCTGGAACTTGGGCACGAGGTACTCGTCAAACTCGCCCTCGTCGGTGCGTATGATGATGGTGGAGCCGTCCACGTAGTCCACCACACCAGAGTTCTGCGCCACCAGCACCTCACCGGAGTCCACCGCAATGCGATGCTCAATACCCGTGCCCACGAAGGGTGCCTGGGGGCTGAGCAGCGGCACGGCCTGACGCTGCATGTTAGAACCCATGAGCGCGCGATTGGCATCGTCGTGCTCAAGGAAGGGAATAAGCGAAGTTGCCACCGAGGTCATCTGGCGGGGAGACACATCCATGTAGCCCACCTTGCTGGGCGGCACCTCGTCGGGCTCACCAAACACACCACTGGCATCGCGAGTGCGACACAAAATGCGCTCGGAGGGCACAAACACCCCGTCCACCGTGCGACCAAACTCGCGGGTCACGAGGTCGAAGGGCTCGTTTGCCTGGGCAATTGCGTAGTTCTCTTCCTCGTCGGCAGTCAGGTAGTCCACCTCGTCGGTCACCTTGCCGTCAACCACGCGACGATACGGCGTTTCGATGAAGCCGTAGCTGTTCACGCGGGCGTAGGTGGCAAGCGAACCAATCAGACCAATATTGGGACCTTCCGGCGTTTCAATGGGGCACATGCGGCCGTAGTGCGAGGTGTGCACGTCGCGCACCTCAAAGCCAGCGCGCTCGCGCGACAGACCACCAGGGCCCAGAGCCGACAGGCGGCGCTTGTGGGTGATGCCGGAGGCCGGGTTGGCCTGATCCATGAACTGAGACAGCTGCGAGGAGCCAAAGAACTCTTTGATAGCCGCCGTGATGGGACGGATATTGATGAGGCCTGCGGGACTGATCTCGTTAGGCTCTTGCATGCTCATACGCTCGCGCACCACGCGCTCCATGCGCGAAAGCCCGATGCGGAACTGGTTTTGAATCAGCTCGCCCACGGTGCGGATGCGACGGTTGCCAAAGTGGTCAATGTCGTCGGTGCTGTAACCTTCCATACCATCATGCAGATTCACGATATAGCGCATGGTGGCGATGATGTCATCTGCGGTAAGTGTGGAAGAATCGCCCTCTTCAAAGCCCAGCTTCTTGTTGACCTTGTAGCGACCCACCATGGCCAGGTCATAGCGCTGCGGATTGAAGAACAAGCCGTCAAGCAGGGTGCGGGCCGAGTCGATGGTAGGCGGCTCGCCGGGACGGAAGC
>CAYTIS010000071.1:0-6448 GCA_964438035.1 uncultured Slackia sp. | reverse complement strand
GGCGTGTGCTCGTGGGGGTCGATAGTGGCCAGGCGCGGGGCATCATTGAGCAGGCCCAAGGTGCAGATGGAAAGCGCCTGGGTCTGCCCGCGCTGGAAGAGGCCCGAGCCGTGGACGCGGGGCAGGTAGCCGGGGCGGATGTAGAGCGGACGAATCTCGGTGACCGAGCGGCCGTCGGCACGCTCGCCGGTTTCGATGACCATGCGCCGCATCGCACGCTTCTCCAGGGCCTTGCAGGCGGCGGCGATGTCGCTTGACCAGGCCTGACGCTCCTCCTCGGTGAAGTCGGCCTCCTTGATGGCATCCTTGAGGGCAGCCACCTTGGCCATGCGGGCCTGCTTGTCGGCATCCTTAAGGGCCGCACTCATCTCATCAAAGTGAGCATCGACGCGCTCGGCGATGGCGGGATCAGGCACGTGGACGGGATAGTCCTTGGACTCAGGAGCCACCTTGGCCAAAAATGCCGCTTGCTTCTCGCAGAAGGCGGCGATGGCTTCTTGGCCAAACTCCATGGCGGCCAGCATAGCCTCTTCGCTCACCTCGTCAGCACCGGCCTCCACCATGGAGATGTAGTCCTTGGTACCCGCGATGGTCAGCTCCAAATCGGAGGTTTCCTGCTCGGCGAAGGTGGGATTAACGATAAACTCTCCGGTCTCGGTGTTGCGAGCGATGCGCACGCAGGCGGCCGGACCATCAAAGGGGGTGCCTCCGCAGAGCAGGGCCGCCGAAGCGCCACCCACGCAGATGCAGTCCGGCGGATTTTCGCCGTCAATGGCCAGGGTGGTGGCCACCACGTGCACCTCCTGCTTGAAGCCCTCGGCAAAGCCAGGGCGGATGGGGCGGTCAATCATGCGGGCGATGAGGGTGCCCTTGTCGGAGGGCTTGGTCTCGCGCTTGATATAGCCACCCGGAATGCGGCCGACGGCGTACATTTTCTCAATGAAGTCCACCGTCAAAGGGAAGAAGTCGTAGTCTTTTTGCTCCGAGGACACCACGGCGGTAATCAGACAGGTGGTTTCCCCCTGGGTGACAAGCACCGCGCCCGTGGCCTGCTTGGCAAGCTCACCTGTTTCTAGACGGTAGTGCTTGCCGTACAGCTCGAAGCTCTCGACGATTTTTTCCATGTGTGTGCGTTTCACTTTCTCTTCTTCTTTGGGGCGCATGCCCTTCATGCGCCCTCGCGAGCAGCGCAGACCCCTTGTCCGCGCCGACCGGGACAGGTGCCTGGTAGCGGGAGGCACCACCAACGCAAAAAGCCCGCTTTGCGCGGGCCTTGCGTGATAGCTAGATATTGTCGCGGATGCCGAGCTTTTTGATCAGGGCACGATAAGCGTCGATGTCGCGCTTTTTGATGTAGGCGAGCAGGCGACGACGCTTGCCAACGAGCATCAGCAGGCCGCGGCGGGTGTGGTGGTCTTTCTGGTGGACCTTCAGGTGCTCGGTCAGGTGCTTGATGCGGACGGTGAGCAGGGCCACCTGAACCTCGGAGGAGCCGGAATCCTGTTCGTCCTTGCCGAACTCCTTGATGACCTCGGCGGTCTGCTCCTTGCTCAGAGACCTCTTGGGTTTGGACATGTGTCCCACCTTTCTTGGGGGCTGTTCCCCCATGCGCGGCCGTTGCGCGCCGCTTTCTGATAGATGCGCCCGCAGCTGCGAAACCATGCCGGTGGTGCGTGGAATCGAGGCCCCGGGTAGGTCGGCTAAAGCCGACGAAGGCAACCGTGCAAGTATACGCAGGCGTTGTGCCTGATACAAGGGTATTTTAGGGAAGGGCAAAGCCTCCACAGCTTGCCCATGAACGGCCGTGAACGCGCGCATCAACCGCAATTTTCACGGCCCACTGAGGTGCCACGCGCGGGAGATATCAGCCGCGTTTTTCCAGGTCGTCAATCACCTGTTGGAGGTCGGGGGGCAGGGCAGAGTCAAATTCGAGGCGCTCTTCGGTAACCGGATGGGTAAAGGAAAGGCGATAGGAGTGGAGGAACTGGCGCGTGAGGCCCAAATCCTCCTTTTTGCCAGCACCGTAGACCGGGTCGCCCACGCAGGGGTGCTGGATGTATTCCATATGGACGCGAATCTGGTGGGTGCGCCCCGTGAAGAGCTTGCAATCGATAAGGGTGAAACCGTCGTCGTTTTTGCCCGGCTCAAAGCGGCGCAGCACCTCGAAGGTGGTAACGGAGGGCCGAGCATCCTCACGGTCAGACACGCTCATGCGCGTGCGATCACGCTCGCCCCGCGCGATGGGGGCATCCACCAGACCGGTGTTGAGAGCGATCCAACCATGTACGAGGGCCAGATAGTGGCGATCCACACTGCGGGTGCGGATGCTTTCCATGAGGCTGTAGCCCACCTCGTCGGTTTTGGCGCAGAGCATAAGTCCGCTTGTGTCGCGGTCGAGGCGGTGGACGATGCCCAGGCGCTCGTGATTGCCCTGCACGTCACAGAGGTTTTCGGCCCCGCAGTGGGCCACCAGGGCGTTTACGAGGGTATCGCCCGTGTGGTTCATGCTTGGATGGCAAACCAGCCCCGCCTGCTTGGAGATGACCAGGAGGCTTTCATCCTCATAGCGGATGTCAAGCGGGATGGCCGCAGGCTGGGGAATCGAAGATACGGGAGTATCGGGGGCCGAGCGATACTGGAGGGTGTCGCCCGCCTGGACGCAGGTGCTTTTGCGGGCGGGCCGCCCGTTGAGGGTGACCCCGCCCTCGTCGATACACTTAGCAGCGGCCGAACGCGTGGGATAGAGACCTTCGGCAGCCATGAAGGCATCCAGGCGCATCCCAGCGGCCCGAGCAGGCACCACGGCGAGCCTAAGCCTTCTCACAGCACTCCCCTTCCCCATCCCGGGCGTTTTCGGCGGCCTGCGCATTAGAGGGTTCAGCCGAGGACTGGTCCTCAACGTCTTCGGAAGGCGGGTTGTCGGCTTCTTGGGAAGGCTCCGCTGCGTTTATATTCTCTTGCTCTAAGGATGCTTCCTCAGCATGGGGCTGCAGGGATTCGACAGCACCATCTTCTGGAGTTTGCGCCAACTCATCTGTCACAGCATCGGCCTGCGGCGCAGAAGCTTTAACCACCCTCCTGCGGCTCTCATCTGCTGGGGCCGCAGCGGCCTTTCGTTTAGCGGCGGCTTTGCGCATCCTTCTCTTGTGGCGGGCAATCTCAATCTCAGCCCCAAGGTAACCGATGATGAGCAGGGCATATCCGCAGGTAATGCCGATGTCGGCAATATTGAACACCGGAAAGTCGATGACGGTGATCTCGATGAAGTCCACCACATAGCCCAGGACAAAGCGATCAGCCGCGTTGCCCAGGCCGCCCGCAAAGACGAGCGCCATCCCTAGCGTCTCGGTGTTCGTAGGCACCCGCCCTGTCAGGCGAGGCCAGAAAATCCAGGCAAGGACAACCACCACGCACACCAGGGAGGAAAAGATACCCAGCAGCAGCGTAGCATCATCGAGCATCCCCCAGGCCATGCCCGTGTTGTGCACGAGGCGAAAGCGCAGAAAGGGATAGCCCGCCGCCGCAGACTGTCCCAGCTCGTAGGCGCTGTCAAAGTAGTTCTTGGTGAGGCGGTCAAAAATAAGCCACACAATGGCGACGGCGCAGAAAAACACCGCGCCCGCCCTACGGGCGCGGTGAGGTTTTTTAGCTGTATGCTTCACAGTCGCTGTCATCGCAGGCGCTATTAAGCCTCAAGAGAGGCGAGTACGGCGGCGCAGCGCTCGCAGAGGTCGGGATGGGCTTCGCTGCCACCCAGCTCACGATGATTCCAGCAGCGCGGACACTTGTCGGCCTGGGTGTGGCGAACGCGCACCTCAAGCGCAGCCTCACCTTCGCTCGCGCATACCTCCACCTTGGAGACGATGAACAGCTCCTCCAGGTCAGAGGGGGCAAATGAGGTCAGCACCTCAGCCTGGGCGGCCGGGGCCGCAATGACCAGCTCCGCCTCCTGGCTCTTGGCCACCACCTTGGTATCGCGGGCCTCCTCAAGCGCTTTGGTCACCACGTCGCGGGTGACAAGCAGAACAGAGAAGCGATCCATCAGCTCTGAGGCCGCCTGATCATCAGGCAGGGCCGGCTCGAAGGTGTCATCGGTGGGCCAGCCAGCCAGCTGAGAGCTCATGGGCCGACCGGGGCGCACCCGCTCGGCCTCAGGGTAGTGCTCCCACACCTCATCACAGGTAAAGCTTAAGATAGGACTCATCACCCGCACGAGGGCATCAAGGATATTCATGAGAACGGTCTGGGCCGCCCTGCGCGCCGTGGAATCCTTGGCCTCCGAATACAGGCGGTCTTTGACCACATCCATATAGACGGCCGAAAGATCGGTGATCACGTAGTCGTAGAGCGTGCGAAACACCTGGTGATACTTATAGTCCTCGTAACCACGCTCCACCTCGTGGATCACCTCGCGCAAACGCAGCAAGGCCCACACATCAATAGGTCGCAAATCCTCAAGGGCCACACGATCAGCCTGGGCATCAAAGTCGGAGAGGTTGCCCAGCAAGAAGCGGAAGGTGTTGCGGAAGCGGCGATAGGCATCGGAGGTGCGCTGGAGGATAGTGTCGCCAATGGACACGTCCACCGAGTAGTCGGTGGACGCCACCCACAGGCGCAGCACATCAGCCCCGTAGGTGTCGGTCACCTCCTTGGGATCCACGCCGTTGCCCTTGGATTTGGACATCTTCTCGCCATTTTCGTCCACGGTAAAGCCGCAGCACATGACGCTTTGGTAGGGTGCACGCCCCAGGGCACCCGTACCCAAAAGCAGCGAGCTTTGAAACCAGCCGCGGTGCTGGTCAGATCCCTCCAGATACATGTCAGCGGGCCAGGTCAGGCGGTCGGTCTCGCCACGATGCTGCAGCACTCCCACGTGGCTTACGCCGCTTTCCCACCATACGTCAAGGATGTCTTTTTCGGGCAGCAGCTCGGTTGAGCCGCAGGCCGCACAGCAGGTACCCTCGGGCAGGTACTCCTTTGGCTGGCGAGTGAACCAGGCATCAGCGCCCTCGGTGTGGAAGAGCTTGATGACGGCATCGAAGATGGCCTCGTCGGCCACGGTTTCGCCACAGGAAGCGCACTTGAACACGGGAACGGGCACGCCCCAGGAACGCTGGCGCGAGATACACCAGTCCGGACGATCGGCCACCATGGCGCCGATGCGATTGGCGCCCCATTCGGGGATGAAGCGGACGTGGTTGTGGATCTGGTCGAGGGCGGCATCACGCAGGCCGGTGTTCTCCATGGATACGAACCACTGATCGGTGGCGCGGAAGATGACGGGCTTATGACAGCGCCAGCAATGCGGGTAGCTGTGGGAGATGTCTTTGTGGGCCACGAGTGTGCCGCGCTCATCAAGCCAGGCGATGATGTGGGGATTGGCCTCGTCGGTATCCATTCCGGCGAACTGAGGCACGCTTGACGTGAAGCGCCCATCATCGTTGATGGGCATGAAGGTGTCGATGCCAAACTCCTGGGCCACCAGGTAGTCTTCCACACCATGGCCGGGTGCGGTGTGCACAGCGCCCGTACCCGCATCAAGGGTGACGTGCCCGCCCCACACGATCTGACCCGTACCCTCCAGGATGGGACAGGCATAGGTGATGCCACCAAACTCATCACCCTTCATGAGGACGGGTTCTCCCGCAGCCTCAATTACACGAGGGGCATCCCAACCCACCTGCTGGGCTACTTCTTCCACCATCTTGTGCGCGAAGAGGTAGAAGCTGCCATCCACCTCCACAAAGCAGTAGTCAATTTGGGGTCCGAAGGCCACCGCCGCGTTGGCCGGCAAGGTCCAGGGCGTGGTGGTCCAGATGAGCACATAGGCCTTTGCGGGATCAACACCAGCCTGAGCGAAGACCTCGGGCACCTCATTGAGCTTGAAGCGCACGTAGATGGACGGCGATGACTCATCGGAGTACTCAATCTCGGCCTCCGCAAGCGCGGTGTGGCAGTGCTTGCACCAGTGAATGGGCTTGCGGCCGCGATAGACAGCCCCGTTCAGATAGAGCGTCTTGAACACCTCGACGTTGGCGGACTCGAAGGTAGGGTCGAAGGTGAGATAGGGATTGTCCCACTCGCCGTTAACACCCAAACGCTTGAAGCCCTCGCGCTGAACATCAATGAATTTCTCGGCCCATTCGCGGCACAGAGAGCGGATGGTGGCCTGCGACAGCTCGTTCATCTTGGCGGTGCCGACCTTCTTTTCCACCTCATGCTCGATGGGCTGGCCATGGCAGTCCCAGCCGGGGATGTAGGGGGTGAAGTACCCGCGTTGGGCATGCGATTTGACCACGAAGTCCTTGAGAATCTTGTTAAAGGCGTGACCGATGTGGATGGGACCGTTGGCATAGGGCGGACCGTCATGGAGGACGAAGGGCTGGCCGTCCTTATTCTTCTCCAAAATTCGGTGGTACAGGTCGGCCTCCTCCCACTGAGCGAGTCG
>CAYTIS010000070.1:0-6710 GCA_964438035.1 uncultured Slackia sp. | reverse complement strand
AGCACCGAGCGGGCGTGGTATGCTCCGGCGGATCATCGTACAACGAAAGGCAGTCCATGGATGTCCTGATTGAGAACGTGCAGGCCTTCATCTCCCATGAATGGACGCGCGACATCTTCTGGGCTGTGGTCATTGCTGTGGCCACAGCAGCGCTGTCGCACGTGGTGTGCAGATCACTGAACGCCCTGCTCAACCGTGATGACGTGCCACTGCCCTCCTCTACCATCATCATCAATATCGTGCGGACCGTAATCTGGGTCATCGGCGCGAGCGTCATTCTGGACTCGTGTTTTGGCATCAACCCTAACGCCGTGGTCACCGCCCTGGGAGTAGGCGGCATCGCCGTATCGCTGGGATTTCAAGACACGCTGTCCAACCTGATTGGCGGCATCCAGATGACCTTTATGAAGCTCGTCAAGCCGGGTGACAATATCGAGGTGAGCGGCAGCTCCGGCGTGGTCGAGGATGTCACCTGGCGTCACACCGCTATCAGAACCAAGGCGGACAAGATGGTGGTGATTCCCAACTCGGTCATCTCCAAAAATGCACTGACGCGCCTGCCTGAAGATGTCGAGGTGAAGGTGCCGTTTACGGTGAGCGACGGGACGCGCGAGGCCGATGAACTGGCCAGAGCGCTGGAGGCGGCCGCCCAGGGTGCAGCAGCAAAGGTATGCGAGGTTACCGAATCGCCGCAGGTGCTATTTTCCGAGGTCACGGAGTCGGGATTTAAGGGCGCGACCACACTGCGCATACGTGATTTGGCCAAGGTGGACAAGGTCGCCGATGCCGTAGCCCGCGCCATCGCCCGCGAAACGCAGAAGAAGGGATAAGACAAACGGCACACGACGAACTAAGCCCCCGCCTCGGAGCGGGAACTTGTTCCATACTTGATGAGGTGACCCTACGCTCCGAGGGCAGATCGCTCACGCTGCTGAGCCGCACAGTCAGCGCACAGGCCAAAGAAGACCACCGAGCAACCCTCAACCTCAAAGCCGTGGGAGTCGGTGGGCTGCAGCGCCTCTTCATCAATGGGAGCATCGATGTCGCACACCGCTCCGCAACAGCGGCACACACCGTGGCTATGGGCATCGCCGCGACAGTCGTAGCGGTCAATGCCGCCGGGCACCTTCACGCGCATGATGGCGCCTGACTCCGAGAGCACCGCCAGGTTGCGATACACGGTGGCGCGCGAAATTGAAGGGTGCGCCTTGCACACCTCCTCGTAGACTTCGGCCGGCGTGGGATGGCAACCTAGGGAACGCACTGCCTCCAGCACCAAGCTTCGTTGAACGGTATTTCTCTTATTAGTATTCATTACTAGTAAAGTAGTCGTCTTTCTTAGCACCGTCAAGAATATGTACGGCACCTCTAACTTGTCAGAGCATCTCTCCACACACCGCCCACAACATCCACCGCTTGCAGATGCAGGAATACCACTGTGATAACTTCTCAAACTAACCGCAACACTAGGGGCGGTGAGTTTGGAACGTTGCGGAATACCACTGTTAGAGCCAGCGCAAGGGGTGCATGGTGATGAGTTGGACCGGAATTGCGCGGGAGGGGATCGTGCGCGCTATACTGCCGAAGGCGCCGCTTGCCTGTAGGCGGGTGGCGCGCTACACACGGCACTGATCAGGATCGGGGGCAGGCATGGCCACATTTCATCCCGTAACTACCCAAGACGACATCGAAGAGCTGGCACGGCTTGCCGGTTACATCTGGCGCGAATATTGGCCCGAGCGCATCGGCGCTGATCAGACCGAATACATGATTGAGAACTTCCAGTCGCGCGCAGCCATTGAGCGCGACATGGCGAACAATGGCTACCGTTACTGGTTCATCGTAGATGAGAAGGTGGCTGCCGAGACCGAAAGCGCAGGCGCCGCTGCTGACGATGAGGTTGCTGGATGGTTGGCGCGCGGAATTGTGGGCTATACGGGTGGGCGCACTGAGACCGAGACCGAACGCTTCTTTATCTCCAAGATTTACCTCCTCGGCGAGGCGCGCGGGCGGGGCTATTGTTCCCGCACCATCGACCACTACGCAACGCTGTGCCAGCGCGAGGGTCTGCGCGCGATGTATCTAACTGTGAACAAGCGAAATGAACTGGGGATACGCGCCTACCTGGCCAACAACTTCGGCGTTATCAAGTCCGTAGAAACCGACATCGGCCAGGGCTTCATCATGGATGACTATGTGATGGAACGCCCTGTGGGCCTTATGCCGTAGGGTTACGCGTAAGGGCTGCGGCTTCGCTTTCGGTTGGCATGATCGACTTGCGTTAGCGTGGCTTATGCGCTGGCGCGGGCCTCTTCACGCTCTAAAACGCGCTGCATGGCGGCGATGGCGCACTCGATTTGGCCGTCGTCGGGTTCGCGCGTGGTGAGGCGCTGCATCTGCATGCCTGGCCACAAAATGATCTTGACCAGCGGATTTTCGGGATGGTTGCCAGCCCACTTCACCGTAATCTCATAACTAATGCCCGCAATAATCGGCATGAGTGCGATGCGTACCACAATCACCAGTATGAGCTTGAGCGGACCGTCGGGCACACCCCAGGCCGCAATGAGAGCATTAATCGGCGTGATGGTGTACACCAAAATCGCGATAATCATCACCATGATGAGAAACGCCGTGCCGCAGCGCACGTGGAGACGCGGAAAGCTGCGGGCGTTTTCCGGCGTGAGGGGCAGGCCATGTTCAAAGCAGTGGATGGTCTTGTGCTCGGCACCGTGGTAGCCAAACATTCGCTTGATTTCATTCATGCGGCCAATCAGCCATATATAAAAGATGAAGATGGCTACGCGCACCAATCCGTCCACGATGTTCCACAAAAGCGTGTTCGTGTCGTATTCCCCCACCAGCAGGTTGGCGATAAGGGCGGGCACCACCACGAAAAGAGCCACGCCCAACACCAGGCCAAGCACCATGGATACGACCATCTCTCCCTTACCAAAGCCGCCGGACTCCTCATCGACGGCAGCTTGGACAGCAGGAGCGGATGAAGCATTTTCTCCCGCAGTAGACGCAAAATCCTCTTCCGGCTCATCTGCATACGCGTGGAGGGCAGCAATTTCGAGGGCTTTATAGCCCAAAAGCAGGCTCTCGATGAAGGCACGACATCCGCGCACGACTGGCTTGCTCAGCCAGCCATCCTTCTTTTTGCCGGGCAGGTCATGCTCTTCAATATACATCCCACCCGAAGGCTCACGCACAGCAACGGCCCAGTTCAGCTTGCCACGCATCATCACGCCCTCGATGAGGGCCTGGCCACCCACATGTGTTTTGATGGCACCGTCCTCGGCAAAGGCGCGCTTGAACTCACTGAGACGCTTGGAGGTGCCGTCCTGGCCTGACCTGCCGGACTGATCGGATTGGACACCTTGACCGGCCTGGTCGGGCTGATTGAGCTGAAGGGCCTGATCAGCCGGATCGACCTGGGCGATCGGGCTGGCCTGAATAGTCGGGTTGGCGTAGGTGTCCAAACCGGTCTGGCCGGACAGGGCTGTCACCTTCACCTTCTGGTCACCGCCTTTGTTTTGCGCGAGGCCTTTGGATAGGGATTTCCGCAGGTCATCTTGCCTTCTGAGCACTTGCCGCGCACGCAGGAAGGCCCCGCGTCCCCAAACACAAAGGGTGCGGTAGGTCGCACCAGCTCCAGCATCCGCCAGGCCAAATCGCGAATCTCCCACTGGGCGCGGTTACAGCAGCGCAAATCGAAGAAATGGAGAAGCTCACGCACGTTCATGGTGATGACGATCTTGGTCTCAGCCGCGTTGGGCAGCACGTAGCGCGCGTCCTCGGCGGGCACCCCTGTATCCAAAAGCCTTGTGTACACGTCCACTACCGTCTTGATTGCCTGGTCAAACAGGGCGTTTGCCTCCTCGTTGGAGACTATGCTCGAAGGTTTAATCACCTCAATGCCATCTTTGAACTTGACATAGCGCTGCGACTGCTGGTTGAAGCTCGCCAGGCGGTGACGCACCAGCTGGTGGGTCAGCGCGCGTGACACGCCATCCACGGCGAAGGTGTAGCTCACGTGCTCAAGGGTGGAGAAGTGCCCACTTTCCATAATGGTAGAAAGCACGCTGTGCACGCGCTCCTCCGACATGGTTTCCATCAGTTCGCTCGCGCCTACGGGTGCGTAACAGAGACGCGCAGCCGTGGCGATGGCCCGCTCGGGATTGGGCGTATGGTACAAAAGTTCAACCTGCATAGGATTCCTTCATTGGTTCGGTGTGACCATGATGTCTGATGAGGCCCGCATCAGCCGCAGCCCCACGCAGATTCATGGCGAATGCCAGAGAAAAACCCTGTGGATGCTCAAGTTGCAGGAGCGCGCCAACGCAAGATGCAGGGGCAACCCCCCCTGAACAAAACTAGAGCACGACCGTAATCCCTAGCTTGGAGAGATACGTCTCCCACTTTTCGAAGGATTCGGGACTGATGCTGTGCTCCATCTGACATGCCTCGTAATTGGCGGTTTCAGGCTCAATACCCACCACCTCGTTCAAAAACCGAAACAGCAGGTTATGCTTGCGCCACACGATCCTGCCGTACTCAAAGCCCTTGTCGGTGAGGGTGATATCTCCGTAATAGGGCTGTTCAGCGTACCCGCGCTCCTTGAGCGTGGATACCGCCTTAGAGACCGACGCCTTGGATACGTCGAGCTTGTGGGCCACATCAACGGCGCGAACCGAGTTGTTGGCACCACCGGCAAGATCAACGATCGCTTCCAGGTAGTCCTCCAACGAATGGCTCAAAGGCTCGGTGCGTGATTCGAGCATGGTTTCCGTCTGCAATTCTGTCATGTAAGCTCCCCCTTATCATACGTAGAGCCTGCACAGATGCGCTTGACATGGGCATCACGCGGACACGCCGACGCATGAGCGTCAGCATGTCTCACTGTAACACACTCTTCTGAATGGTGGCTGACCGGGTTTTGGGTTTAGTCTGAGCCTGGGTCATCCTTCTCTTTGCACGCCCCAGGTGCAAGCGACAGCATCTCTTTACGAGAAACGGAGATGCCAGCAGCCCGGCAAAGAATGTCGCTTGGCGCTAGCGCACAAACCCCTATCCTAGTGCGAGCGGGCCAAGCGTTTGCGCACGTCATCAAGCATGGAATCGGCAGCTGTGCAGGACGAAGTTTTGCCAGAGCAGCTGCCCCCACAGTGCTCCTTGTGGCCGCAGGTTCCCTTTCTGAATAGGGAGCGGACAGACAGACACACCAGTACGATGACGATGGCCAGAACAACAGCGGTGGAAAAATTCATTTCGAGCATGGATAGCCTCCTTTGCTCAGCGCCCGGACTCAAAGCGGGCGATCATGTACAGAGTTGATGCGCGTAAGCGGGGCGGTTACGTAGGACAAAAACCTCAACCGCGCCGCTTAGACCCATCTATCGTACCTCTGAAACAGTCGCTTCGCACCGATAAAGCGTCAAACGGTACGGTCGGCGAATTTGACCCGCCGACCGTACGTTCTTTCCGGCTAACGACCCCTCCCTATCTCGTCGGCCGGTTCGACCACCTTAAGCCATCGGCTAGCCTCTCGGTCGTTTCTGCTTAGGCCGCATTGGTGGCGCCAGCGGGGACAGAGGAATCCTCCTTGTCCTCATAGGTAGGCATGGGGCGGAACAACTGGAACAGCAGCAAACCCAGCACGATGATGGCCACCACGGTGCCGATACCGAACTGACCGGCAGTAATCAGCATGCCAAACTGGTAGATAATCAGACTGACAACGTAGGCAAACGCGGTCATATAACCAATGGCAAACCAGGTCCACTTGGCCGAGACCATCTGACGCCGGATGGTGCCGATGGCCGCAAAGCACGGAGCGCACAGCAGGTTGAAGGCGCAGAAAGCCATGATGGCAGGAGCACTTCCACCCATCATGGCGGCGAAAGCAGTCCAGGTGGAAGGATCGGTCTCGGCAGCATCCAGGCTGGTGAGGATGCCTACGGTGGCCACGACGTTCTCCTTGGCGACAAGACCGGTGACCGAGGTTACGGTAGCCTGCCAATCACCAAAGCCCAGCGGAGCAAACAGCGGTGCGATAACTGAACCCAGAGCCGCTATGATGCTGTAGTCGATGTAGTTATCCATCTCGGAGTCAAGCAGGCCAAAGCTGCCCTCGTACACGCCGAAGTTCATCAGGAACCAAATCACGATAGTGGACAGGAAGATGATGGTACCGGCTTTGACGATATAGCCCTTCACGCGCTCCCAGGTGGACATGAGAACCGAGCGAATCGTGGGGATGTGGTACTGCGGCAGCTCCATGACAAACGGGGTGGCCTCACCGGCGAACATCTTGGTCTTACGCAGCATAATACCGGAGATGATAATGGCCGCCACACCCATGAAGTAGAACAGCGGGCCAACCCACCACACGTCGTCGGACACCTGGCCAGCCAGGGCACCGAACACCAGGGCGATGATCGGCAACTTAGCGCCGCAGGGAATCATCGTGGTGGTAATGATGGTCATGCGGCGGTCGCGCTCGTTTTCGATGGTCTTCGTTGACATGACCGCTGGCACGCCACAGCCCGAAGCGATGAGCATGGGGATGAAGCTTTTGCCCGACAGGCCGAACTTACGGAAGATGCGATCCATGATGAAGGCAACACGGGCCATGTAGCCACAGCCCTCTAAGAATGACAGCATCAAGAAGAGCAGAATCATCTGAGGAATAAAGCCGATAACGG
>CAYTIS010000069.1:0-6745 GCA_964438035.1 uncultured Slackia sp. | reverse complement strand
CGCCTATGGCGGTGGCGTCAACGGTATACAAGATTTCGATGACGCCCGTGTCGCCTGTATCAGCGACATGCTCCTCACCATGCACATACCAGAATGCATAGGCAGGAACTGCGACAAGCGCGGCGCAAAGGCACACTGCAAGCGCAATGACGAGCAAGCGCTTTTTCTTGCCCGCCGCTAGCACGTTTGCCATAAGAGCATCCTTTCTCGCGAAAAAGATCCCCGCTCTTGTGCAACGCAGGATCCAGTATATCTTGTCTTCGCTCCTGCGCGTCAAGAGTAATTTCCCTCTCATGAGGGGAAACAGCATTTTTCAGCCTTTGGGGATGATAGGGCTTCGCAGCGCTTTTTTATAATTCAAACATGAAAATCTGCGGCTGTTGTATGGCCCGCCACCTACCCCTCATAGCAACGGTGGCGCGAGCGGCAGCGGTGCAAACCACCAACAAGGAGGATAAGCTCATGGATGAAACAAGCCAAGCGGATAGCGCCTTACAGATCGGCCAGGACTCCTACGACGATCTTGATGATGAGTTCGACCCTCTCGCAGCCAACGATTTAGATATCAACCAGGACGACATGGATGATGATAATCCACTCGACACCGTGGATTATCCTACCCTGCGCAATATGCCCGCGTCTTTTAATCGCGAATCGGTCTATACGCCTGAGCGCGCGGGTAGCGTGCGCGAGGCTGTCTTCTCACTCATAGACCACAATCCTGCACTCCGCAAGGTTCTGCTTGAAATTATCGAGATGTGCCGCCATGGTCTCGCCTCAAGTGAGGTGGTTGAACGCGTAGATGCGATACAGAAAGATACCTTCTCGGTGTTTGCGCCCATGACGCTGTGCCGCATGCTTGAACGTGCCGGCGCACTTGAGCTCGATATGCCTGAGGTTGCCAAAGAGGTAGAAGATATCGAGCAAAACGTGGAGTATTTAGAAATCACCTCCATACCCGACCCTGTG
This sequence comes from uncultured Slackia sp., assembly GCA_964438035.1. GTDB lineage: Bacteria > Actinomycetota > Coriobacteriia > Coriobacteriales > Eggerthellaceae > Slackia. The sequence goes on along the minus strand of CAYTIS010000069.1, from coordinate 5,776 downwards.
TGGCGCGCCACCGAAGAGGGTCTTGTGGCCTACGACGAACTCACCCAGGGCAGGGAGTTTAGAGAGGTGGTACTCGGCCACGATGCGCGCTACCTTGAGGTATACCGCGCAGTTATGGAGGCTACAAAGGATACGGGGCTTTCCAAAAAGCAGATTGAGACAATGGTAGATGGCTTTGACGTTGTACAGCACCCGAGACGCTTTGGCGGTCATTTCATCGACATCCTTGAACGCACCGGTGCCCTGGAATGGAAGGATCGCGCGTGGCACTTGAGCGATTTCGGACGTTGTATGCTCAACGAGATGGATGCAACGATGGGAGAAAACAATGAGTGAAGAACAAGGCCAGGCTCTCCACGATCTTATGCGCAGTCGCGCACAGACCTACGGCATGCTCGCGCGCCTGTTTCGCGAAGAAGTAAGCGCTGAAATCATCGGAGAGCTGCAAAGGATGAAGTTTCCTACCGCCACGGGCTCAGCTGATGTGGATGAAGGCTATCGTATGCTCTACGAGTATCTGAAGGGTGCCTGGGTTGATTCAGTAACCGAGCTGGCCATAGACTATGTGCGCACCTTTATTGGTCATGGAGTGAATGGATACTCTGCTGCCTATCCCTTTGAAAGCGTCTATACCAGCGAACGGCGTCTTCTTATGCAAGAGGCGCGTGCTGAGGTACTTGCAACCCTGCGCGAGAACAATCTCAAACGCGGAGAATGGAACGAGGGAGAGGATCATATAGCCCTTGAACTTGAGTTTATGCAAATCTTAAGTCTGCGCACTGCTGAAGCATTGAAAAAGGAAGATGAAGATGAGGCTGCGCGCCAGCTTTCGATACAGCGAGACTTTATGCACAATCATCTTTTGAACTGGATGCCCATGTTGGTGGGTGACATGCTCAAGTTTTCCAAGACCACGTTCTATCAGGGTCTTGGAAAACTTGCCCTAGGATACGTTGAGAGCGATTTTGCCCTTGTGGAGGAGCTTTTGGAAAGTGCTGCGGCAGCTTAAGGTTTACATTTCTTACCCCTTGGTGCCACAAAAACCCGCAGGCTGTGCAGCCTGCGGGTTTTTTTGAGAAGAAAGAGGGATGGCACCGTTATCGCTCATACACCTTGCCCTCCATGCGCGTGCGCGCCATGTTCAGGATCTGATGCGGGTCATCAAGTTCCACGGCACGAGGTTTCATCACATAGCGATGACGTTCGCCATCCATCAGACACGACACATCCACGGCATCAAGAATGCGAATGGCATGCTCAGGGCAAATATCGCGACAGCTTCCGCATCGAACGCAGTCGGCAGGAAAATGCAGTACGCCAAAGGTGCCATCTTCCTCATCAAACTTGCGGATTGCTCCCGTGGGACAGAATGTGGCACACATGCGACACGAACTGCACAAAGACCCGTCAATCACCACACATCCCCACAGGCGGCTTTCAATGCTCTTGCGCACGGGATTTCCTAAACACGCAAGAGCATCAAGCAGGCGCTCTCGACGATCAGGCAGGAAATGTGGCAGGGTGCCATCCGCCATAACGTGTGGCAGGACACGTATCGTACCCTTCGTCTGGTTAGATTCCCTGATATCAGCTTCTTGACGGAGGGGAAGCGCGCCTCGTCTCGCGGAAAAATACCCGGCTATCGCTTCGTGAGCCTGCTGTGCGCTTGCGCCCTCTGCAAGACAAAACGACGGAACCTCGCGTGTCACAGAAACGCGCGCCGCACTTCCAAACGCATCCAGTATGTCATTGATGGTGGCAGCAACCAAGCATGCGGTTTGAAGTCCCACGGCTTGGGTGCAACAGCTGCACTCCCCACACAAAAGCGACACCTCATGTACGCCTCGTGCTACAAGCTGTGCAATCAGCGATTCGTCCACACGTCCCAAGCACACGACAGCCGCCAGACGATCCTCAGTCACAATCCCTTGGAGCGCTTGCACAACCTGATCGCAGGCGATACCAAGACGACCATCACATGCGGCCTGAATGCATTCATTCAGAAGCTCAGCGTCGGAGGGGTTGCGCGCCTCAAGCGCGCAGGTAGGACATACCGTAGCGCAGGTTCCGCAGCCAACACACTTGGAAACGTCCACGACAAGCTCGCCCTCTACAAGCGATATGCAACCCGATGTGCAGGCATCTGCGCATTTCAGGCATTCAACGTTGCGGTTGCGCACCTTGGCACAGCGATCTTGGCGCACCTTGATGGCTGCGCCATCCACATCACCAAGCAGGCCCACAATGCTTTTGTGCGAGCACCTTGTCATGCATCAACCTTGTCCTCGAACTCCCCCGCCACCACCTTACAGGATTCGCTCTTGTTCTTAGTGCGAATAAGCGGCATGGAAATTGCTTTGGTCGGACACACCTCAACACAGGCACGACAACGCGTGCAGTCGGCTAGGGTGCGCTCTCCGTACTCGATGTGACGCAGATTGATGTCAGCATCACACACCGAAGCACAGCGACTACACGGCGTGTTGGAGGCAGTCTCTAAGCACTTGGAGTCATCAATATGAGGGAGCATGGTGCGACTGAAACGGCTTACCAGGTTCATCAATCCCGATAGAGGGCAAAAACGCGTACACCACTTGCGCAGAAGGGTCATCTCCAGCACAAGCATCGCAATCACGATCACAACCGTAAGAGTCATGTCACCAAAGGCGAACAGGCGCCACACCAAGAGCACCGCAGCAAAGGAAAGGCCGATGGGGCACACCAGACAAAACACCGGATACCCAAAGAGAGCCGCAGAAAGGAGTGAGCCTGCAAGGACATAATGACGCGAATCGAATTTGGCGCGCTTTGTGGCACACGAACTCTGACAGTTTGCGCACCCTGAGCGGGCCATCTCCTGTTTAGCAATGGCCAAGGCATCACGCATGCGCTCACGTTCATCCTCTTTGCGCTTCTTGGAGGGACGAAAGAAGCTTCGAATACCCTGCATGAGAGGGACGGGACAGAGCCATCCGCAAAATGCACGCCCAAAGATGAACACCAGAACGGCCATGATAACGATGGATACCACCGCACGAGGAATGAGTGTCTTAGCAGCAATCATTGATGCCAGAGCACCCAAGGGGCAGATAAGCGATATGGTCTGCCAGCCAAATCCCGATAAGGTGCCAAAACTTTCGTAGAGCACAAGGCCTGCGGCCAGCGCAACAAATACCACTGCTGCGATAATCACCCGTAGTGTACTTGACTTCACGGCCTATCCCTCCTCCACAGCCTCAAGTGATCGAACTACAATGGCGCGCTCGGTAGCGCCAGCAACGATAGAGCCCGCTTTAAGCGATACACAGGCCGCCTCGCAGGCACCGCAACCGTTGCAGTGATCAGTAATTACGGAGGGCCTGCTGTTACTATCGAGTTCAATGGCCTCATAGGGACACGCGTCATAGCATTCGCGACACCCTGTTTCGCGATATGCAAGACAGGTTGACCTATCAAGGACCGCAAGCCCTAAAAGGGTGGTTTCGGCCGTAGCACCCTCTTCAAGCGTCAATGCTCCGGTGGGACAGAGCTTGACACACAGGGGCTCACCACCATTTTCCTCAGTGCAGAAGTCACAGTGGTTGTTGTCAAAATCAAGGGAGGGACTCCGCATCCCTAAGATGCCGTCTTCAATATGCGCGGGGACGATTACGTGGCGCGGACAGGCTTCATAGCAGCGCTGGCAGCGGATGCAGGTGGCGATAAGACGCATTTCATCCTGTCCTCCCGGGGGGCGCGGGATTGGATTGTATCCAGCGTAGCGCAGGCAGCCAAGACCCAGCATAACCGCCGTGGCCCCTCCGCCAATACAGAGCGCGCGACGCGTGATGCCGTCACTGCGCGTTGGAGTTATACGCTGCTTTGATGGATCCCTCTTTTTCTCTTCCTCATCTGTGGCGGGCGCATCCTGCATGCTCTCCTCGACGCGCTCGACGTCCTCCTTCGGCATACGGGACTCCTTTCCTTGCCTAGGTTTTTGGCACACATTGACCAAAACCGCACATATGTGGCTTCCCCTGTACAAGCAATGCCGCCACTGAAGTGCACCATGCTTCAGTGGCGTAAGCACTCAGAAAGCCCATAAGTGACGGGGCTTACGCTGCAAAGAGCGGGGATGAGGTAAGCCCCGTCCGTCATGGGTTTTCAGATGAAGCCCCAGGGAAACCGGCCATCAGGCTCCATCATGTCCCACCGTCGGCCAGAACGGTGGGACATGGTTTGAGGCTTCAATCGTGGGGTGCAGAAGCTCTGCGCCCCACATCAGTACACTGCAAAAACGCTGATAGCAACCATATAGAGGATGACGCGCCAGCAAAGGCTCCCCACAATCACGCAGCCAAGGGAAACGGCGGCAACGCCTAAGGTAGCCTTGCCCTCACGCCCTTTGAGCATGACGAAGGCCATGATGAGCGGCACCACGCTACCAACAGCAATGGCACCAGTCCAAAACATGGGAGCCTGATCTCCTGAGAGAACATTAACAACGGCAGCGATGTCCATCATGGCGCTGTCAGGCAGCGTAGGATCGAAGTAGTAGCCCAGGTCAGTGTAGGTATCGGCAGTGTTGGTAACATAGAGCGCATACACGACCAGCACAAGCAACTGGACGACAGCGCCTCCTGCTGCCAACTTCTTAGCGAGGGCAACCTGTTCGTCAGACTTGCTTACCAAGGCGATGATGATTGTGGCAAAACCGCCAAAAGCAAGCATGTTGCAGATGTAGTAAACAATGAGGAGCGGCGTGTCCCATGCAGGAACAGCAGCCATCAGGTAGCTGTCGCCCGTTACCGCCACCAGGGCAACGCCTACCACCATGAATACCCAGCCACACCATCGAGGAGCCGTCTGGTCGTCGGCACGGCGCATCATAAGGAAATAGACTGCCAGTGCCACAACAAACACGATACAGGCGATAAATTCAAGCGTAATGCCCGAAGTGATATGTCCGAAGCCATTGAAGATGCGCTCCCAGTGCTGCAGATGCATAAACACCGCAATACCACCAACAACCAGGGAAGCAAGTGCCGAAATCAAGGCTATTACTTGGGTTTTCTTTCCTTTGCCCAGGGCGGTTGCCAAGCCCTGACCAAACATGATGCCACCCGCAACACACAGGAAGAAGGTGAACAGAATGAGCGGCCAATGCAGTTCCATGTTCTACCCCCTCCACTTTCGACCTTCGCGAAGCAGGTACATAAGTTTGGGTGAGTTACCTGCATCCGTCAGATAATGGATATCGCTTTCTGAGTATGCTTCCACATAGTCCTTGAGTTGGACGCGCGTCTGCGTCATCTCTTCGTATTGGCAGCCGGGGCTGTCCGGATGCGCAGGAGCCTCGAAGGTATCGACGCCTTCGTCAAGATCGCCAAAGAAGCGAGCACGGGCTCCACACTGGGCAACACACTGCGGAAGCTCACCCTGCGAGATACGCTGTTCGCACAGGGTGCATTTCTCAACAACACGTTCTTCTTCATTGAGGTAGCGCACACCATAGGGGCAGGCCATAGCACAGAACCTACAACCGATGCACTTGGACTTATCGATTTGTATGGTTCCGTCTTCCTCAATATACGAAGCCTCGGTAGGGCACACCTTGACGCACTCGGGATTCTCACAGTGCTGGCACTGCACGGGAAGGAAGTACATCTCTACATCAGGAAACGTACCCGAACCGCCCTCGGTGGGGTTGGGACCCACGCGCAAAGTCTTGATCCAGAACTGTCCCACCTCGACGCCGTTGATGGCCTTGCACGCAACGGTGCAGGCGAGACATCCG